>JBOIAY010000221.1:0-5328 GCA_050739255.1 Gammaproteobacteria bacterium | reverse complement strand
CCGTCATGGCGGTGTTGAACACCACCTCGCCTGCCGTGGCACCGGAAGCGCCAATAGAAATGCCCCGGAAAATCGTACCGTCCTCGAGAGCCAGGATGGCCGGCTGTTCCAAAAGCATCTCCTCCTTATGCGCGTAGCACTCAAACCGGGCGGATTTTAGCGGAAGACAGGGTAGCGCGTCCACGCTTCATCAAGGCTGGCGCATGCCCAGACCCAATACATCAGCCATAGCGTACAACCCGGGCGGTTTGCCGACGATCCATCTGGCCGCAGCCAGCGCGCCTCGCGCAAATGCCGCGCGGCTGTGGGCGCGATGGGTCAGCTCCAGACGTTCGGCGGAACCGGCGAATAACACACTGTGATCACCCACGATGTCACCGCCGCGCACCGATGTAAATCCGATACTGCCGGGCTGGCGTGCGCCGGTCTGGCTGTTACGCGCGAATACCGCCTGCTCGTCCAGCTTTACGCCGCGCCCTGTTGCCACGGCCTCACCCAGGGCCAAGGCTGTGCCGGAAGGCGCGTCCTTTTTAAGCCGGTGATGCACGTCTGTAATCTCGATATCGAAGTCATCACTCAGAGCCGTCGCCACGATGCGCGCCAGCTGCAAAAGCAATGTCGCGGCGAGACTCATGTTGGGCGCCGCCAGCACCGCGATCTCGCGGCTCGCGGCTTCGATTTTCTGTTTCAGTTCCGCGTCCAGACCCGTGACACCCGTGACAAGCGGTTTGTGCGCCGCGATGCACGCATCAAGGGCCATGAAAGTGGATTGGGGCGTGGAAAAATCCACCAGCACGTCGCTGATCGCCAGTGCGCTTTCAAGATCGGTGCTATAGGCAAGGCCGTTCGCCGCCGGCCCTTGCAAAGGACTGCCATTGCGCACCACAGCAGCACTGATGCGGACACCCGGATACTCGCGTACGGTTTCCAGGATCGTACGCCCCATGCGGCCGGGCGCGCCCAGCAGCGCGATCCTGACTACGGAATTATCCTGTTTACCGTTCACGAGCGGGTCTGCTCGAAGAAACGCTTCACGCCGTCCAGCCAGGAATGCTCCCGCGGTGAATGCTTGCCATCCCCCGCGCGCAAGGAGGCATCCAGTTGCCTGAGCAGGTCTTTCTGTTCGCGGTTCAGATTCACGGGCGTTTCCACTTCGACACGGCACAGCATATCGCCGGTATTGCCGCCGCGCACCGGCTTCACGCCTTTGCCACGCAAGCGCAGAATTTTACCCGTCTGGGTTTCAGCCGGAATCCTGAGCGTCACATGGCCGCTCAAGGTCGGTACTTCCACCTCGCCGCCCAGTGTGGCGATCAGAAATGACACGGGCACGTCGCATATCAAATCCGCGCTCTCGCGGGTGAAAATCGCATGCCGGCGTATGAATATTTCCACATACAGATCACCCGCCGGGCCACCTTGCGGGCCGGCCTCCCCTTCGCCCGCCAGCCGGATGCGGTCACCATTGTCCACGCCCGCGGGCACCTTCACCGACAGATTCCGGCGTTCCTCCACCCGGCCCTGGCCATGACACTTGGGACAAGGATCGCCGATCACCGTACCGCTGCCGTGACAGCGCGGACAGGTTTGCTGGATTGAAAAGAAACCTTGCTGCATGCGCACCTGGCCCTGGCCGCCGCAAGTGGTACAGGTCTGGGGCTGGCTGCCTTTGCGAGCGCCGCTGCCGTCACACAGATCACAGCGGATGAGGCTCGGAACACGAATCGTGATGGTGTCGCCGAACACCGCCTGTTCAAGCGTGAGTTCCAGGTCGTAGCGCAAATCCGCGCCGCGATACACGCGCCGACCACGGCCGCCACGCCGGCCGCCGCCGAAGATGTCGCCAAACATGTCACCGAAGATGTCGCCAAACGCGTCGGCTGGATTGAATCCACCCGCGCGGGCGCCCGCTGAACTGGCATCCACACCCGCATGGCCGAATTGATCGTAGGCAGCGCGCTTGTGCGCATCTGTCAGCACTTCGTAGGCTTCACTGACTTCCTTGAACTTGCCCTCCGCCTGCGCATCGCCGCTGTTGCGGTCCGGATGATATTTCATGGCAAGACGCCGGTAGGCCTTCTTGATCTCGGCTTCTGGCGCGCCACGCGCCACGCCCAGCACTTCGTAGTAGTCGCGCTTGCTCATGCCCCAGTCACTTTCGCGATGCGCCGGTCAGGCACAACCCACATGACTGCCACCAGCACGTACAGAGCGTCTGATATCCACTGATTGACAAAAGCCAGTGCAATCGCCAGCGCGTAACACGCGATGGACAATTTGCCTTTCAGGTCATGGCCGACCGCGGCGGCCAAGGCCGCACTTTTGCCGTTGACAGCGACCAGCGCGGATTGCAGCAGCGTGTAGGCAATGGCCGCCATCAGCAACACCACGCCATAGAGTGCGGTCGGCAAAGCAGCAAAATGATTTTCACCCATCCAGCCGGTGATGAACGGTACCAGCGACAGCCAAAACAGCAGATGCAGATTGGCCCACATGGCCTGGCCGTTGATGCGTTCGACGGCGTGCAACATGTGATGGTGGTTATTCCAGTAAATGCCGATATTCACGAAACTCAGCACATAGACCAAGAACACGGGCAGCACCGGTGCCAGCGCTGCGATGCCAGTGCCCTGCGGCACCCGCATCTCCAGCACCATGATGGTGATGATGACCGCGAGCACGCCATCACTGAATGCCTCCAGCCGCCCCTTGCCCATCTGCGTTCCCGTCCGGATCAAAGAAATGCCCGCACCGGAATATGAAGCGTCACACTCCGGCGCGGCGATTGATTCATCGGCTTACGGTTTGTTCAAACATGCTTTTTGTCATCCTTGACCTCTTCGAATTCCGCATCCACCACGTCATCCTTGCCTTTGCCATCGCCGCCCGAGGGCTCGGCCGTGGTCTTGGCTTCCTCGGACTTGGCCGCATACAGGCGCTCGGCCAGTTTGGCGGAGGCTTCCGCCAGCGCCTGGGTCTTGGTCTCGATGACGCTCTTGTCGTCTTTCTTGATGACTTCCTTGAGATCGCGAATGGCGGACTCGACACGGGCGCGTTCCTCGCTCGTTACCTTGTCACCCAACTCCTTGAGGGTTTTCTCGCTCGAATGCACCAGGTTATCCGCCTGGTTGCGCGCATCCACCAGCTCACGGGCTTTGCGATCTTCTTCCGCGTGGGCTTCCGCGTCCTTCACCATGCGCTCGATATCCTCCTTCGACAAACCCGAAGACGCCTTGATGGTGATCTTCTGTTCCTTGCTGGTGGCCTTGTCCTTGGCGGACACATTGAGGATGCCGTTGGCATCAATGTCGAAACTCACTTCGATCTGCGGCATGCCGCGTGGTGCCGACGGAATGTCGCTCAGGTCAAACCGGCCGAGCGACTTGTTGTCACGCGCCAGTTCGCGTTCACCTTGCAGCACGTGCACGGTCACGGCGGTCTGATTGTCGTCGGCTGTGGAAAACACCTGAGCCGCTTTCGTGGGGATGGTGGTGTTTTTCTCGATGAGCTTGGTCATAACACCGCCGAGTGTTTCGATGCCCAGTGACAGAGGCGTCACGTCCAGCAGCAGCACGTCCTTCACATCGCCCTTGAGCACGCCCGCCTGCACTGCCGCGCCCACGGCCACGGCTTCATCCGGGTTCACGTCCTTGCGCGGTTCCTTGGCGAAGAAATCCTTCACGGTCTCCTGCACCTTGGGCATGCGCGTCTGGCCGCCCACCAAGATTACGTCGCCCACTTCGCTGACGGACAGACCTGCGTCCTTTAATGCGATTTTGCAGGGCTCAACAGTTTTCTGGATCAGGTCTTCGACCAGCGCTTCCAATTTCGCGCGAGTGAGTTTGATGTTGAGATGTTTCGGACCGCTGGCATCCGCCGTGATGTACGGCAGATTGATTTCTGTCTGGTGGGTGGACGAAAGTTCGATCTTGGCCTTCTCGGCGGCTTCCTTCAGGCGCTGCATGGCCAGCGGATCCTTGC
Organism: Gammaproteobacteria bacterium; assembly: GCA_050739255.1. Classification (GTDB taxonomy): domain Bacteria; phylum Pseudomonadota; class Gammaproteobacteria; order Natronospirales; family REEB76; genus REEB76. Next base: position 1,347 of record JBOIAY010000221.1, on the reverse strand, counting down.
GCACGTCTATGCCCTGTTCCTTGTGGAATTCGTCCGCGATGTAATCAATGACGCGCTTGTCGAAATCCTCGCCGCCCAGGAAGGTGTCGCCATTGGTAGACAGCACCTCGAACTGGTGCTCGCCGTCCACTTGTGCGATCTCGATGATGGAAATATCAAAGGTGCCGCCGCCCAGGTCGTACACGGCAATTTTCTTGTCACCCGTGACCTTGTCCAGGCCGTACGCGAGCGCTGCGGCGGTGGGTTCGTTGATGATGCGTTTCACGTCCAAGCCGGCGATCTTGCCGGCGTCCTTGGTGGCCTGGCGCTGGGAATCGTTGAAATACGCCGGCACGGTGATGACGGCTTCAGTCACCGGTTCGCCCAGGTAATCCTCGGCGGTCTTTTTCATCTTCTGCAGCACACGCGCGGAGATTTCCGGCGGCGCCATTTTCTTGCCGTTAGCTTCTACCCAGGCATCGCCGTTGTCAGCTTTGGCAATGCTGTAGGGCACCATGCCGATGTCTTTCTGCACGACGCTATCGGCGAATTTACGGCCGATGAGCCGCTTGATGGCGTACAGGGTGTTCTTGGGGTTGGTGACTGCCTGGCGTTTGGCCGACTGGCCCACCACCACCTCGTTGTCCTTGGTGAAAGCCACGATGGACGGCGTAGTGCGGTCGCCTTCACTGTTCTCGATGACACGGGGCTTGCCACCTTCCATCACCGCCACGCAGGAGTTGGTGGTACCGAGGTCTATGCCGATGATCTTGCTCATGGGTGAAATCTCCAAAACTGAATGGGGGTAGGAATTCCAGATTATTGGTTAAATGGGGGCCAAGACCGGGGTTTCAAGCAGCGGAATCCGCGGTTTTGGCCACAATTACGCGCGCCGGCCGCAACAACCGGCCGTTCAGAAGATAGCCCTTTTGCACCGTCTGGAGCACCGTTCCCGGCTCCACCTCAATGCTGGCTTGCATAGCCATGGCATCCTGTTGTTCGGGGTTGAACGCCTCTCCGGCGGCCGGATTCACTTCGCTGATCCCAAAACGCTCGAAGACGGTGGCCAGCAGCTTGAGGGTCATCTCCATCCCTTGCTTGAGGCCATTTGTCGATGTGTCCGCAGCGGCGATGCCTATTTCCAGGCTGTCCTTGACCGGTAGCAATTCCTGCAGAAAGCGCTCCAGGGCGAATTTATGGGCATTTTCCAAATCCCGCTGACTGCGCTTGTGCAAGTTGTCCAACTCGGCGGCTACGCGCAAATAACCATCCCGGTTTTGGGTCGCCTGCTGTTGCGCGTCCGCCAAAGCCGCCCTGAGTTCCGCCACCTGATCCGTGGCCGGAACCTGTTCCTCGGCTTCGTCGCTC
>JBOIAY010000220.1:0-4385 GCA_050739255.1 Gammaproteobacteria bacterium | reverse complement strand
CGCGGTGCGATGCGTCCGGCGCCAATCCGCTAAACCATACCGGACCCGCCGTCTGTTTTCCCTGCCCGTCGGGTAGCAGGCGGTTAAATCAAAGACGTGTGCTACGCATGTAGAGCTGAGGGCGGAGGGCTTGCGGACGCGGGTTCGATTCCCGCCGCCTCCACCATAAAATAGAAAGGGCCACCCTCGCGGTGGCCTTTTCTATTTTCGTGTCAAAGCAGTGGAATCGAAGCTGCATAGCGGGTGAGATCATTGTGCCGCCCATGCGTGGACGCATCGGTATCGAAAAACCCTGCCATCCGCACCGGACCGCCAAAGGCACGGAAATTTACTGCCCCTGAAAAATGCTGCTCAGGCTGTTGCGCTGCCGTGGTTTATCGTCGCCAGCAAGGGCAATGCAGCGAGTTGCAACAACACCGCCACAATCACCAGCCACACCGGCCCCAGCGCATACAGTGCTCCCAGAATTATGCTGCCGACGAACCAGGACGCGCCGAACACAGTATCGAACAGACCATAGGCCATACCGCGCCGCGCTTCCGGCGTGAGCGTGGCGACTCCTGCGCGAACCGTGCTTTCCTGTACGCCCAGTGCCGCGCCCCACAACACTGCGCCAAACCAGATCCAGAGCGGATTCACGCTCAGGAACAGCAGCGGCAAGGTCGGCAGCGTGAGCAGCGGCAATACATACAACACCTTCAGTCCATAGCGATCAAAGAAACGCCCTGCCACCAGCGCGGCGATGGCATCCGCGGCCATGGCCACCGCGAACAGCACCGGTATGAATACCGGAGAAATGCGATGCGTGAGCTGCAAGTGGTAGGCCACCAGAATGAAATGCGAGAACCCCAGGATGGTCACCATGGCGAACGCCAGATAGCGGTAGTAGCGCGCGTCAAACTTGGCGCGTGCCTGGCCTTTCCCGGCAGGCGCGGCGTCCGGCTCGATGCCGCGAGCGCGCCACAGAAAAAAAAGCGCCAATAATCCCGGCACGATCAGTACGCCAAAGCCCAGCCGATAACCGGAGTACGCCACGGCGCCAGCCACCACCAGCGGGCCGACGACCGCACCGAGCTGATCAAGAAATTCGTGCAGACCAAAGGCATACCCGTGCCCCAGCTCACGCCCGGCACGCGACAGCAGTGCATCCTTGGCCGGATTGCGGATGCCCTTGCCGATGCGTTCCAGGAACACCAGCAAACCGGCAATCCAGATGCCGGAGGACAACGCCAGCGCCGGTACCGCCAGCATATTGAGAGTGTAGCCCGCGCCCATGACCTGCCAGTTGCGCCGTGTCCGGTCCACGAAACGTCCTGAAAACAGGCGCACGGCGTAGCCCAGAAATTCGCCCAGACCCGCCACCACCCCGACAAAGATCGGCCCGGCCCCCAGCACCGCCAGATAGGGACCGACGATGCTGCGGCCGCCCTCGTACGTCAGATCGGCAAACAGGCTGACGATGCCAATGCTGAACACGAAGCGCAGTGCGTTCTTACGCTGCATGCTGCTATTCATACCGGTTGGTCGGGTTCATTTGCATCAGATGCCACCGAAATCATGCGCCCTTAAATGGTTAATTGCCCTCATTAATCGAGAATCAACCAGCCGTATGGAAACTCGCCCGTATGACACTACATGAACGGCCGGACTCAATCCATTCAGAGATACAAGCACCGCTTCTGACAGGATATGTCCGAAGAAAACAAAATTTCGGATAAACGGCGTGAACATTTAAAATGTAATTGATGTAATGCCCGCGCCGGAATATTGCATCTCAGCAAGCAAGTGGTACACGGGGATTTCCAGAACCTACCCGGGGTTCTGCCGGAATCATGGGTCTTCAGAACGGTTCGAGGGGAACTCCATGGCCGTGCTGCGCCAAATGCAAAACAAGCGGACCGTTGCCTGCGGGTGCTCATGTGTATATTCAAGGCAAAAAAGCCGCCTGGGTTCCACAGGCGGCTTTCGTCAATGTGACAGTAGTAAATTACTGTCCCAAAGAGAATTGCACAATAATAACTGCGGGAACAGTATGGTTGACATATTGCGCAAGTGGCGGCGGATAGTGCGCACGACGCGTCGCATCCATGGCGGCTCGATCCAGGGAGCGGCTGCCACTGGAACGTACAATATGAATATTGCTGACCGAGCCGTTGTAATAATCAAAGCTCACAGTGACTGTACCTGTAGTGCCCGACAAGAGCGCGTCGTGTGGGTAAACTTTAGCTGCGTCAATTGCAGCTCTTAGCTCAGCAAAGAAACTGGCGCGGATTGCGGCCATATTCACTGCTGGTTGCGGCGGTGGCGGTGTAGCCTGGAGTGGTGGCTGCGGCGGCGGCGGCGGCACCGCATTCGGCGTCGGTATCGGCGTCGGTATCGGCGGTACCTCACTCAAGGCCTGCGGTGGCGCAAGTTTCGGTTCCGGTATCTTGGGCGGCGGGGGCGGCGGCGGCGGCGGGTTCGGCGGAATGGTAATCACCGCGACTTTCTGCACCGGTGGCGGTGGTTCCGGATGCGTCACATGCCAAATGATGATGCCAGCAACGATAAGCCCGATAAGCACCTCGGCAACGATCGCCAGAATGAAGCTAACACCGGATCGGGCCGTGAACAGGCCTTCGCTGAAAACATGCTTATTGTCCACGGTGCGGCCCTATGGATTAATTGCTGATATTTTTGGCGGCGATACCGATCTGGGTGACCCCCGCTTCACGGCATGCGTCCATGACGATCACTAGATCCTGCAGCGATGCTTCCTTGACACCCGCAATGGTGATGTTTGCATGTGCCGGATCCTGCCCAAGCAGATAGGACGTAAGCTGGTTGGGCGTCATGACCTGGTTTTCGACCACGATCTGTCCATGTTGCAGCAGACTGATGATGATCTTGGGCCGCTCGATGGTGACTGCGGTGCTGCTTTGCGGCAGGTGGGAAGCAATCCCCGTGGCCGGAATCATGCGCAGCGTGATCATGATAAAAAACACCAACAGGAACAGCATGATGTCGATCATGTTGATGATCTCGATCCTGCCTTTTTTCTTTTCAAAATAGCTTTGCATTTCCACTACCTGCCTTGGCCCTGATAACTGCGGCTAGTTGAGTATCAATCATGTGTCTGAAAAGGCCGGATACTCTCAGGTGAGTCGGTTGACGAGCATCACCTTGATGGCCTCCATCTGATGCAGGATCAGGCGGACGCGGTTGTTGAGGCCGTTGAAGAATACGAGACCGATGATGGCGACCGCCAAACCCGAGGCCGTGGCGATGAGCGCTATGGCCACGCCGCCCGTCACCTTGGTCGGTGCGGTGTCAGCGGCGCCCAATACCTGGAACGCCTCGAAAATACCCACGATGGTGCCCAACAGGCCCAGTAGCGGATCAAGCGTAACGATGGTATCCAACACCCACATGCCGCGATCGACGCGCGGAGCTTGCAGGAGAATGGTTTCCTCGACGAGTTCCGACAGGCGCGCCGGATCCTTGATTTCTGGATACTTGAGGGCTACTTCCAGCACCGCGCCCTGCGGATACTTGGCCGTGCGAACCGCAAGATCCATGAGGGCTTCTCGGTCCAGCGATTCCGATTGCAATATCGTGGCCGCAATCAGCTCGCCTTGCCTGGCGACCTTGCCCAAGTACCAGACCCGGTCAATGATGATGATGAGAGCTATCAGCAGGGTAAGAATAATTATCCAGATGATGCCGCCCGAAGCGTTAGCGATATGAAGAATCTCTTGAATATTCACTTAGAATCTCCTGCGATACCGGATTTGGTATTCGGTGTTTACAAACGCGCACAGACGGCCTGCGGCAGCTTTAAATTACGCAAGAACGCCCATCGCACCGGTCAGCTCAAATTGTGGTTTAGTTTTTTACTCGAATACACCAGGCCAAGTCAACACGTTACTCAACCCTGGAACATAATTATTATTGGCCAGGCGCATCGGGTGGGATGTCCGGCGTCCTGGAAGCCATGGGTTCGATACCTAAGCATACGCCAAAACATGCACTGCAAGCACAAGGTTAGCAGACCCTGAAGCCCACACTGACGAATTCACAAAAATACTGGAATATTTTCAGAGTAATACCGCACTCAGGGCCACCGCCAAAGTACGGCAGCTCACTTGCCATTCGACGTCCCCCTCCCCCTAAAGCCACGCCGGGCTCCGCCTGAACACGCTCCGAGTACCGGCTGCCGGCCCATAAAATCACACTCCTGACCACAGCCACCGCCAGATACGTCAAATCGCGCTGACGGTTATCGGCCCAGACTGTGTGAAAAGAGGAACTTCTGCTGTGCCACGCGATCTTAATGCTAACGTCATTGATGCGTGAGGGGAATGGTATGAAGCGTTTCATTCAAGGGGAAAGCCGAACCCAATGCG
>JBOIAY010000219.1:0-8857 GCA_050739255.1 Gammaproteobacteria bacterium | reverse complement strand
ATACCTGCCGCAGTTCCAGCAACTCAATTCCGCCACCCTCCAGGGCACCATGGCGCCGGGCGTGACGCTCGGCCAGGCGCTGGATTACCTCAGGAATCTGGCCACGACCATGCTGCCCAAGAGCTTCGGTTTTGACTACGCCAGCCAGTCACGCCAGTTCATCCAGCAGGGCAACACCGTGATTTTCACTTTCGCATTGTCTATCCTGCTGGTATTCCTGCTGCTGGCCGGCCAGTTTGAAAGTTTCCGCGATCCGGTGATCGTGCTGGTGGCCGTGCCGATGTCGGTATTCGGTGCGCTCGCATTCCTGTTTGCCGGTGCGGCCACGTTGAATATCTATACTGAAGTCGGGTTGGTCACGCTGATCGGATTGATTACCAAGCAAAGTATCCTGATCGTGCAGTTTGCCAATGTCATCCAGGAAGAAGAAGGCCTGGACCGGCGTGCAGCGGTGGAGAAAGCTTCGAGTATCCGGCTGCGGCCAATCCTCATGACCACCGGCGCCATGGTGTTCGGCGTGGTGCCACTGCTTGTTGCCACTGGTCCTGGCGCCGTGAGCCGCTTCGACATGGGTCTGGTGATTGCGGCCGGCCTCGCCATCGGCGCGCTCATCTCGCTCTACGTTGTCCCGCTGATCTATACCTACGTGGCGGCAGTGAAACAGCAAACGATCAAGCTCGGCGAAACCGCATCCACAGTTGAAGCGGACCGGAAGCCGGAATCTCCGGCTAGCTTGTGAGGAAGGCGCTATTATCAGGGAAACCCTGTTTATCTATCATTGCGCCGAAGGCTGTATTCCCTTGATGCGTTTGGCTTGAGTCGCTACAGTGAGGCACCATGGCTACGAGAACAACAGACACTTACGATTCGGCATCCTCCCGGATTCCACCACCACGCGACATTCCTTACCCCGGCACGATCAAGCTCGCGGTGGATGCCAGTGACACGTCGCAAGGCATCTTCCGTATGCAAGAAACCATTCCGGTTGCGCCCGGCACATTGACCCTGCTTTATCCGAAATGGATTCCGGCCTTTCATGAACCTTCCGGACCCATAGCCAAGCTGGCAGGTCTCAGCGTCGCTGCCAACGGCAAACCGCTTGTCTGGACGCGCGACAAGTATGACGTGTATGTGTTCCACATCGAAGTGCCACAGGGCGTTTCCGAGATCAGCCTGGACTATCAATATCTGTCTCCGCGCGGCCCGGGTGAAGGCCCGATCGAGATGACGGGCAGCATGCTGAATTTGGTCTGGCACGCAGTGGCGCTATACCCAGCTGGCCATTATTCGCGCGGCATTACCTATGCAGCCAGCGTGCGATTGCCTCCCGGCTGGCAATATGGCACGGCGCTCGAAACGCAGTCTCAATCTGGCGATGTCACGTTCTTCAAGCCCACGACATTCAACACACTGGTGGACTCGCCGCTTTACGCCGGCCGGTACTTCAAGCGCATGGACCTTGCGCCCGATGCCAAAGTGCCGGTGCACATGGATATCGTTGCCGATGCGCCCAAGTGCCTGGAGTGGACCGAGCCACAGCTTGCTGCACACCGTGCGCTGGTTACCCAAGCCTACAAGTTATTTGGCTCACAGCATTACGAACATTACGACTTCCTGGTGTCTCTGTCGGATCAGCTAGGTTACAAGGGTGTCGAGCATCACCAGTCAAGTGAAGACGGCACATTTGCCGACTATTTCACCGAATGGAACAAACGTGCACCGGGACGGGATCTGCTGGCACACGAGTACACCCATTCCTGGAATGGCAAGTTTCGCCGCCCGGCGGACCTGTGGACGCCAAATTTCAATGTACCGATGGGCGATTCCCTGCTCTGGCTGTACGAAGGCCAGACCCAGTACTGGGGTTTTGTGCTTACGGCGCGTTCCGGCCTGTGGTCCGACGTGCAGTTCCGCGATGCACTCGCACTGGTCGCGGCCCGCTACGACCGTGACCGCCCCGGTTTCAAGTGGCGCACAATCCAGGACACCACCAACGATCCGACCATCGCACAGCGCGCCGCCTTGCCGTACCGCAGTTGGCAGATGAGCGAGGAGTATTACAGCGCCGGGCAGATGATGTGGCTGGCCGCCGACAGCAATATCCGCAAGCTGAGTGGCAACACCAAGTCGCTGGATGATTTCGCGCGCACGTTTTTCGGTATGGACAGCGGCAGTTTTGTGGCGAAGATATATGTATTTGACGATATCGTCGCCGCGCTGAACAGCGTGGTGGTATTCAATTGGGCGGAATTCCTGCGCTCGCGCCTGGATGCGCATGCGCCTCCGCTGGAGGGACTCAGTGCCTGCGGCTGGAAGCTCGTCTATACCGATCAAGAAAGCGAGTTTGAAAAGAACGCGCAAGCCGGCCGCAAGTACACGGATTTCACCTACACGATCGGCTTGCGGTTTGATGAAAAGGACAACCGTATCACCGATGTTCGCTGGGACGGTCCGGCGTTCCGGGCGGGGGTTTCTTCTGGTGCCGTGCTGGTGGCGGTCAATAGCCGTGATTACAAGCCGGAGCGGTTGAAAGACGCGATTTCCGCAGCCAAGAGCAGTGATGCGCCCATAGAGTTACTAGTGAAATTCCAGGACGAATACCGGACCTTCACAGTCAATTACCACGATGGTCTGCAATATCCGCACCTCGAATGCATCGAAGCTGCGCCAGACTATCTCAGTCAGATCATCGCTGCCCGGAAGTGACGGCGCATGCCGCAGCCAAAAGTGTAGGTTCGCGCAGCGTGCGTATCAGTTGGCTACGAGCTTTCCCGATTGATAGTCACGGATCGCCTGTTCGATTTCCTCACGTGAGTTCATCACGAACGGGCCGTATTGCACCACCGGCTCGTTGAGCGGTTTGCCTGCAATCAGCAGCAGGCGTGCACCATTTTTCCCGGCACGCACGGCAACGGTGTCACCCACCGAGTCGAGGATACCCGCCGCATGTGTCGTGAGAGATTGTGTGTTCCCATTCACTGTCACCTCACCTTCATATACATAGAGAAAGGCGTTGTGTCCTACGGGAATAGCCTGTTCGAAACGGGCACCAGCCGTGAGTGTGATGTCCAGGTACAGCGGATCGGTCGAAAGTGGCGCGCTCACCGAGTTGATGGGTCCCGCAGTATGCTTATCACCGACGCTAGCTACACCGGCGATCACTTTGACCTGACCGCCTTCGGGCAGCGCTGCCACCGGGATCTCGTCGGCGGCAATGTCCCGATAATGCGCCGGTTTCATCTTTTCGGCGGCCGGCAGATTCACCCATAGTTGGAAGCCGCGCATGCGTCCGTGGTCCTGTTGTGGCATCTCCGAGTGGATCACGCCATGTCCGGCGCTCATCCATTGCACGCTACCCGGTCCCAGGTCGCCAACGTTGCCGAGATGGTCGCGATGCTGCATGCGGCCATCGAGCATGTAAGTGACGGTCTCGAAACCACGATGAGGGTGATCGGGGAAGCCTGCGATGTAATCGTCTGGATTCTCGGTGCCAAATTCATCGAGCATCAGGAACGGATCGAGGCGTGCATCCTGGCGGTTGCCCAGGCTGCGGCGCAACTTCACCCCGGCGCCGTCCGAGGTGGCCAATGCGGGAATGACTTGAATCAGCTTGCGGGTACTCATGCGGTTTTCCTGTATGTGCCTGGTTGATAATCGCCGACCTTGGTGCGGAACGGGATCGAGAGCCGGTTCCAGCCGTTGATGGCAATCACGCACAGTGACAGGTCCACCAGTTCTTTTTCACTGAAGTGCTTGCGCGCTTGCACATAAACTTCATCAGACACGCCCTTGCGGATACGTGTCAGTGCTTCGGTCCAGGCGAGTGCGGCGCGTTCACGTTCCGTGAAGAACGGCGCTTCGCGCCAGGCATCGAGCACGTAAAGGCGCTGCTCGGTTTCGCCCGCGGCGCGTGCATCCTTGCTGTGCATGTCGAGGCAGTAGGCGCAGCCGTTGATCTGCGAAGCACGCATCTTCACGAGTTCCATGAGCGGGTGCTCGAGCCCGCTATGTTCCACATACTGCTGCAGACCGCGCATGGCCTTGAGCGCTTCGGGCGCCACCTTTGCGTAGTTGAGTCTCTGTTCCATGGTATTTCTCCTATACAAATTAAACGTTTGCGAAATAATTCACGCGGGTGCGGGCTGACTCTCCGCGACGGACCCAAGCTCGCCGGTCGCAAGTTTCGCGGCAATACATGCCACCTGTTTGCCGCCTGCACGCAATGGGAAATCGCTGGCCTTGAAAATGAAGGTACGAGGCTTGCACCTTCCGAGCATTGGTGCAGCGTCTGCTGCGGTTTGCGGTATCCATTATACGATGATGTAGCAAACGTAGCCACATAATTTACCATGCAATACGGTTTTGAGATGAGACATGAGCCTAACACCGCGCTGGAGCCAATGCTGACATCGCCTTGGACTTGCGAAACCACCCGTACGTCTGCGTGGATCGCCTTTGTAGCGTCAGGCCGTGACGAGAAGTCTCGACACAACGGAGGTTTTCAAGCTTGAAGCGCGAGACGAGACAGCATATTATCTTTAGCGTCATATGGGCAAAGAAGTGGTGTTGAGCCTATTATCCTTTTCCTGATGGTGTGCTAAAATTGAGTGAGTCGAGCACTCAGATGTCAAGGCCTGCTATAGTTCCGATGAACTTGAGAGTTCCTTTTTTGACACACCACATCACACGCGAGAAAACAACATGAGTAATCATCAAGAAAACAACGCAAACATGGCTGGCCTTGGCCCCTTGGCCGGTTTGATAGGTGTTTGGGAGGGAAACAGCGGCACGGACATCTCGCCGGGTAAACCTGACCGTATGATGACGGACACTGAAAAGAGCTATCGCGAACGTTGGGTTTTTGAACTGGTCAACCCGGCGGTAGAAAACCATGACCAGAAACTCCGCCAGTTGATCTGCGACACCAATGCCTGGCGGGGAACTCCATCCACGGCGGACAAGAAAGCGGGAGAAGCCTTCCACGGGCAAAGGGGTTACTGGGTTTGGGACGCCGCCACCAAAATGGTAGTGAACTCGTTCGCTGTACCTCGTGGTATCACGATCAACTGCGGCGGTATAGCAGGACCGGACGCTACAAGTTTTGAGCTTGTTGCGGAAGCGGGATCGGAAACCTATGGCATTTGCCAAAATCCCTTTCTGATTGAAAACTTCAAAGTTGTACGTTACATCCTCAAGCTCAAGCTGAACAGCGATGGCAGCTTCGACTACGAGCAAGACACCCAGCTTCAGATCAAGGGCCGGGGACTCCTCCACCACACAGACGCCAACCACCTCAAGCGCCAGCCCTGAGTGCCGATTGCGGGGTCTTTGCTTGGGTCCCGATCTGCCGTTGTGCTGTGGTTCCGTCGCAGTCTCTTTGGAGATTATGCCAGCCATCGGTGGAGTCTCAGTGACGAAACCCTAACACGGCTTATTCAAGCAGATACGCGCACAGCGCGTCGCTTAACTCAAGCGTTGTAGAACACACAAAAGAAAACGACCCCGAAATGGGGCCGTTTCTGTTTCGAGCTGAAACCGCGTCAGCGCCGGGTATTGCCCAGCAGCCGCAGGATTTCCAGGTATAGCCAGATGAGTGTCACCATCAGCGCGAAGGCACCGTACCATTCCATGAAACGCGGTGCGCCTGCCGTTGTCTGCTTGGAGATCATGTCGAAATCCAGCACCAGGTTGAAGGCGGCGATGGCCACGATGAACAAGCTGGTGCCGATGCTCAGAGGCGTGTGGCCATACACCATGCTCATGTCCACATGGAACATGCTCACGAGCCAGGTGAGCGCGTAGAAGATCACGATGCCGAGTGTGGCTGCGCCCACCATTTTGTACAGCCAGGGCGTGGCCTTGATGATGCCGGTGCGATACAGGATCAGCATGCCCAGTGCCACGGCCAGCGTGAGTGCCACGGCCTGGATGACGATGCCGGGATACTGCACGTTGAAAATGGCTGACACGCCACCCACCACGAAGCCTTCGGCAATGGCATACAGTGGCGCGGTGATTGGCGCCCAAGTGGGCTTGAAGGCCGTCGCCAGGCCGAATACCAGACCACCTATGACGCCGCCGATGACATACGGCATGATTGCCGCCATGTCGAATGAGGCGGGAGTTGTGGCTGTGGCGGGAATATAGCTTGTCATGGCGCGCGACCAACACCACGCGGCGGTGAGAATCACCAGCACCAACATGATGAGACATTTGCCGATGGTGCCGTTGAGCGTCATGCGCTCGCCGGTGACGACGCTCGGGTTCTTGAAGGCTTCGGTTCTCAGGACCGGATTACCGGTTTTCAGTGGAAGGGGCATGCTTGGGTTCCTGCGTTACAGCGGTAGGTTGAAAAATGCCGTTCCCTGTTGATGCGACACGGGGCGCGCCGCAGGGGCGGGTTACACTGTGCAACATTATATAGGAGATTCGGGAGCGACCGCAGCATGTCCGGCCGACGCCTTTGGCACGAACACGAAATCCTCGCGGCACTGGAGGCGGGCGCGACCCTGGTTACCGCCAGTGAACGGCTGGCGCGGGCTGCGCGCCTGACCTATGCCGATGCACAACGGACCAGGGGGCTGGGTGCATGGGAACGCCCGTCGGTGCTGTCCTGGCACGGGTTTCTCATCAGCCTCTTCACGCAACACGACGATGCGCTGTTCACGCAAGCTGCTGCCACACCGCGTTTGTTGGGGACGTCGCAGACCGGCGCCGTGTGGGAAACGGTGGTGCGCGAATCCGATACCGCCGGAGTGCTGTTGCAACCGGCGGCCACGGCCGCGGCAGTACAGGATGCCTGGAAGCTGTGCCAGGATTTCCGTCTCAGCCTGGAACAGATCGCGAGCTACGATAGCGAGGATGCGCGCCAATTTACAGTTTGGGCGCGCGCGTTTTGCTCGCGCTGCGAAACACAAAACTGGCTGGATGAAGCCCGCCTGCCGCAACGCCTCATTATGTGGCTGGCGGACGGGAGGTTCGTAGCGCCGAAAAATCTGGTATTCGCCGGTTTTGATGAATGGACACCACTGCAAATGGATTTACTGGCTGCCTTGATGGTGGCTGGCAGCGAAATCGTAAAGCTGGAAGTTGATTCTACGGCAGCGTATTCCGCGCAGCGCGTGATCTGCGCGAATGCCGATGAAGAATTACGCGCGGCAGCGCAATGGGCAGCCGCACTGCTGGAGCAGAATCCGCGAGCCAACATCGGCATCGTGGCGCAAGATCTGGCCGCTTGCCGTGAGCGTTTCACGCGCACCCTCGACGACGCCTTGTGCGCACCGGCGCGTATCGGTCAGGATATTCGACGCCCGTGGAATATGTCCCTGGGCCGGCCACTCGGTGCTTTCCCGCTGGCGTTTGATGCTTTGCAGCTGCTGGAAATCGGCAAGCGAACGCTGACTTTCGATACCGCCAGTCGCCTGTTGCGCTCACCGTTTTTGGCGGGGGCTGAAACTGAATATGCCGCGCGCGCACGTCTGGAACTGACGTTGCGTAAAGGCGGCGAGCGCATTAGCTTGAAACGCTGGCTTGATCTCGCCCATCATCAGGGCGACGTGCCAGTGTTGGCGAAGGCACTGGAGGCCACTCGTACCTGGGTGGAAGCTTTCTCAGGGAAACAACTGCCTTCCGATTGGGCGCGGCAGTTTGGCGAATTGTTGCGCCTTGCCGGCTGGCCCGGCGAGCGCCAGACCGACAGTCGCGAATACCAGACGCTGAATGCATTCCGTGAGCTTCTGGGAGAATTAGCGCGGCTGGATGCGGTGCTGGGCGTGATTGCGTATGCCGATGCGGTTGCGCGTCTCGCCAAACTCGCCGCCGATGAAATTTTCCAGCCTGCCGCCGAAGATGTGCCGGTGCAAGTGCTCGGCTTGCTGGAAGCCGCCGGCCTGCAATTCGATCATCTGTGGGTGCTGGGCCTGTCCGATGACCGCTGGCCGGCGAGTCCGCGGCCCAATCCCTTGTTGCCGGTGGCGTTGCAGCGCCGGCATGGCTTGCCGCATGCCGGCGCCCAGCGCGAACTGCAATTCACGCAGCAAGTCACCGCACGCCTGCTGGCGAGCGCAGCGGACGTGGTGGTCAGCACACCGGCGCGCGATGCCGATCAGGATCTGCGTCCCAGTCCCCTGATTGCGATGTTGCCGGAGGTGGAGTTGGCGCACATACCGCAGCGACATTTACCCGCGTACACCCGATTCTTGCACGCCGCCGCGCCAAAGCTGGAAACCTTCAGTGATACCCGTGGGCCGGCACTCGTCGCCACGGACGTGCGGGGCGGCACCGCCATTCTGAAGTCCCAGGCCGCCTGTCCGTTCCAGGCGTTCGCCCGTTTCCGCCTTGGCGCGGAAGCACTGGAGACGCCCGCACCCGGCCTGGATGCCAAGACGCGTGGGATTCTGGTTCACGAGGTGATGGAGAAATTGTGGTGCGAACTTGGCAATCAGACACAGCTCGCCGCGTTGAACGAAGCTGAACGCGAGGCGCTGATTGAGCAGTGTGTAACGACGGCATTGCACACGGTGCGTGCGAAATGGCCGGAGCCATTCACGCCACGCTTCCTGATCCTAGAAAAACAGCGACTGCAGCAGTTGTTACGGGACTGGTTGTCTGTGGAACTCGCGCGTGCGCCCTTCGAGATAGCGGAATTGGAAAAGTCCCACCCGGTGCGCATCGGGCCGCTGGCGTTTACTACCCGGGTGGATCGTATTGACCGCTTTGCCGACGGTGGTCTGGCCATCATTGATTACAAGACCGGCGATGCGAAACCTTCGGCCTGGGACGGTGAACGGCCCGACGAACCGCAGTTGCCCTGTTATGCCGTCGGCAATCGCGAAAATCTTGCGGCGGTATTGTTCGG
>JBOIAY010000218.1:0-11379 GCA_050739255.1 Gammaproteobacteria bacterium | reverse complement strand
ACACCGCGTATCGCCAATCGCCTGTTGCGGCGGGTGCGGGATTTCGCCGAAGTGAAGGCGGACGGCCGCATCACCGCCGACATCGCGCACCGTGCCATGGACCTGCTGGATGTGGACGTGCATGGCTTTGACATGCTGGACCGCAAGCTGCTGCTGGCGGTCATCGAGAAATTCGACGGTGGTCCGGTGGGCGTGGACAGTCTGGCGGCCGCCATCGGTGAGGAACGCGGTACCATCGAAGACGTACTGGAGCCATTCTTGATCCAGCAGGGATACCTGATGCGTACAGCTCGCGGCCGCATGGCCACCAAGACGGCGTATCAGCATTTCGGCCTGACGCCGCCGCGGCGCGACCCGTCAGCCGATCTGTTCGAACCGCGTCAGGACTGAATGTGGACAGCGAAACCGGTCGGGGCGCGCAAGGTCATAGAGCACGAATGGATAAGCCGACAGCTTCACGCGCCGTGTTCACTTGGCCGGTGCGTGTGTATTACGAGGACACAGATATGGGCGGCGTGGTGTACTACGCCAATTACCTGCGGTTTCTGGAACGCGCGCGCACCGAGTGGTTGCGGCATCTGGGTTTCGAGCAGGATATGCTGCGTGAACGCCTGGGCGTGCAATTCGTGGTGGTAGGTATAAAACTCGATTACCACCGGCCGGCGCGATTCAACGATGAACTTCTAGTCAGCGTGAACGTCATTGGTATTAAGCGCGTCAGCCTAGTGTTCGATCAAGCGATTCACGATGCCTCAGCGGGCGGTGCTCTGGTCTGTTCTGCTGAAATTCGTGTAGCCTGTGTGGACAGTGTGACAATCAAACCCAAACCCTTGCCACGGGAAATTGTGGCGGAGCTTGCATGATATGAATGGTCAAGAATCCTTTCTCGAAATAGCCCTGCACGCCAGTCTGGTGGTGAAAATCGTGCTGCTGATTCTGGTGGCGGCCTCGCTTGCGTCCTGGGCGGTGATTTTCCGCAAGCACCGCATGCTCAAGGAGGCGCGCAGCGCCACCGACGACTTCGAGAAGCGCTTCTGGGCCGGCGGCGAGATTTCCAACATCTACAAGGAAATCAGCGGCTCCGGCGCCGAGAGCGGCATGGAAAGCATATTCGAGTCGGGCTTCGGCGAGTTTGCGCGATTACGCAAGCAGAGCGACGCCCAGGGCATGGTCATCGAGGGTGCGCGTCGCGCCATGCGCGTGGCCCAGTTGCGCGAAGTGGATCGGCTGGAAGAACATCTTTCTTTCCTCGCGACAGTGGGTTCCACCAGTCCCTACGTCGGCCTGTTCGGCACGGTGTGGGGCATCATGAATGCCTTCCACGGACTCGGCAACGTGCAACAGGCCACCATCTCCATGGTGGCGCCGGGCATTTCCGAGGCGCTGATCGCGACCGCCATGGGTCTGATCGCCGCCATCCCGGCGGTGATTGCCTACAACCGTTTTGCAAACCACGTGGAGCGTCTGGAAACCCGCTTCGATGGTTTCCTGGACGAGTTCTCCACCATTTTGCAACGGCACGTGGGATCACGCGCCACCGCGCGGGTGTAGGCTCGCATGGAAGGACGGCGCGGCAAAAAGCGCGTGATGAGCGAGATCAACGTCGTGCCCTACATTGACGTGATGCTGGTGCTGCTCATCATCTTCATGATCACCGCGCCCTTGCTGAGCCAGGGCGTGAAAGTGAATCTTCCCAAGGCCAGCGCCAAACCGCTCGACATCAAATCCAATGAAACGCCGGTGATCCTGACCGTCACGGCTGACGGGAAGTATTACCTGAACATCGGCGCCCATCCGGATCAACCCGTCGATGCGCAACTAGTGGTGGCCACGGTCACCGCGGTACTCAGGCTGAAACCCGGCACCCACGTGGTGGTGCGCGGCGACAAGGATGCGCGCTACGATTCTGTGCTGCGCGGCATGACGCTGTTGCAGGCGGCAGGTGCGCCCAGCGTGGGTCTCGAAACCAATCCCAACAATCCGCCGCGTGTGGAAATTACCGGCAAGCCGTGACGGATACCCGCACACAACACCTGTTGCCATGGGTTTATTCGGTGCTGCTGCATGCGGCGTTTCTCGCCATGCTGATATTGAGCATTCATTGGACCAACTCGACGTTACCGTCCCTGGGGGGCCACAGTCAGATCGCGCAACCGGTGCAAGCCACGGTAGTGGACCAGAAGCTCATCAATCAGCAGATGGCATTGCTGCAGGCACAAGAGAAGAAAAAGCAGGAAGCACAGCAGCAGTTGCTGCAACAGGCGGCAGCAGCCAAAACCGAGCGTCAGCAGGAGGAGCAAAAGGTCGCCCAGCTCAAGCAGCAGCAGGCAGCGGCGCAGCAGGCGCTGGATACGAAGATGGCCGACCTCCAGAAACAGGCACAAGCGGAGCAGCAGCATCTGGCACAGCTCAAGGCCGAGGCGGCGGCCCAGGCGAAGAAGAAGCAGAGCGCGGAGAACGCGCGTCGTCAGGCAGAATTGAAACGCGAAATCGCCGCGGAACAGCATGCTTTGGATGCGAAGAAAGCATCATACAGACAGCAGTGGGCTGCGTTGATCACGCAAAAAATCGAAAATAACTGGAGCAAGCCACCGACAGCCCCAAATAATCTAAAATGTACGGTGGACGTGCAACAAGTGCCAGGCGGCACGGTGACAAACGCCACAGTGCGCGATTGCAACGGCGATGACGCGGTGCGCCAATCAATCGTGAACGCTGTGTATCAATCTTCACCTTTGCCGCCGCCGCCGGATCCATCAATTTTTGACCGTAATCTCACGATTACATTTTGTCCAGGATGCAGCCCGGGGAATTAAAAATGTTGCGGAAAATTTTAGTTGTTATTGGATTGTCATTCTTGCCGTTGACCATTTCGCATGCGGCGCTGGAAATCACAATTACCCGTGGGGTGAATACTGCTGTGCCGGTGGCCATCGTGCCGTTTGCATGGCAGGTGCAAGGTCCGGCACCGGGGACTGATGTCGCTGCAGTCATCGGCGCCGATTTAACTCGCAGCGGGCGCTTCAAGACGATTCCCGCGAAATCCATGCTGGAAAAACCGACGGAAGCCAGCGCCATCAATTTCACCAACTGGCGTGTGCTGGCGGTGAATGATCTGGTCATCGGCCGCATCAAGCCTGCGGGCTCCGGCAATTACCAGGTGGAGTTCCAGTTATTCAACGTCTATACCGGCCAGCAGTTGCTGGGCCTGAGTGTGCTGACCTCGCCCCAGGGATTGCGCTGGACCGCCCACAAGATCAGCGATCTGATTTATCAAAAGCTCACCGGCCAGCGAGGCGCCTTTGCGACCCGCATTGCCTATGTGGAAGTTTCGGGAAAGGGCGGCAAGGACAGTCATTATTCGCTGGCGGTGGCTGATTCCGATGGTGCGAATCCGCAGACGGTGTTCGAATCCAATGAACCCATCATGTCACCGGACTGGTCGCCGGACGGCAAGTATCTCGCCTACGTGTCCTTCGAGAAACAGCGGGCAGCGATTTATTTGCAGAATATCTATACGGGACGGCGTGAACTCCTGTCGGAGCGGCCGGGTCTCAACAGCGCACCGGCATTCTCGCCGGATGGCCGTTCACTTGCCTTGGTGTTGTCATCTTCGCCGGGTAATCCGGATATTTATATCATGGACTTGGCAACCCATACCTTGAGACGCATCACCACTTCAGACGCTATTGATACTGAACCTACCTGGTCTCCCAACGGTCATAACTTGTACTTTACCTCCGACCGGGGTGGGAGCCCGCAGATATACAAGGCGAGTTTGAGCGGCGGGTCGCCACAGCGCATCACGTTTGATGGCAACTACAATGCCCGGGCGCGGATTTCACCCAATGGCCAGACACTGGCGATGGTGCATCGTGAAAGCGGCCAGCTGCACATCTCGGTCATGAACCTGAATACCGGCGCGCTGCTGACCCTCACAAACGGCGACCTGGACAAGTCGCCAAGCTTTGCGCCCAACGGCAGCATGATCATCTACGAGGCCAATTATCATGGCCGCGGCGTGCTGGCGGAGGTTTCAGTAGATGGCCAGGTACGCGAGCGTCTGTCTGAATCCCAGTCGGGCGTGAGCGTTCATGCTCCCGTTTGGGGTCCATTCCTGTCACAATAGTAAACAGTGTAGTTCATCATTTTTGAGTCCGGTTGCATTTATCAATTAGGAGACAGTCATGAAAGTCCTGCGTTCGAGTCTAGTGATTCTCGCGGTAGCTTTGTTCGCCGCGGGTTGTGCCAAAACGGTGAAACCGATCACGGTGCCCGCCGCAACGACGGCTGCGCCTGCCAGCACCGCACCTGCAACGTCCACTGCCGCTGCGCCGCCCCAGACACAACTCAGCCCTCTGGATGACCCCAACAATATTCTCTACAAGAAGGTTGTGTACTTTGATTTCGACAAGAGCAATATCAAACCCGAGTTCCTGGATATGCTTACCGCTCACGCGAAGTATCTGATCGCGAATCCGAATCAGAAAGTTCGCATCGAGGGTTATACGGATGAGCGCGGCACTTGGGAATACAACATCGCGCTGGGCGACCGACGTGCCCAGTCGGTGCGCCGTTTCCTGTTGTTTCAGGGTGTGAATCCCGACCAGCTGAGCACCGTGAGCTATGGCGAAGCGCATGCGGTCTGTAGCGAGCACAATGAAGGCTGCTGGCACCTGAATCGTCGCGCTGTCATCGTGTATCTGAGTCAATGAAGCCGCGCTATTCCATCCTGCTGCTGGTAGCGGGGTTGACCACGCTGTTGAGCGGCTGCATGACCGTGCGCCCGGATGATCCGGTGTACGTCCGCCAGCAGCAACTGGAAGCGCGCGTGGACCGGCTGGATCAGGTATTCAATAACCAGAGCCTGGTGAATCTGTCGCAGAACGTGGACAACCTGCAGCAACAGTTGAACGCGCTGCGCGGCGATGTGCAGGTGCTGCAACACGATCAGCAGCTCACCAAAAAGCAGCAGCGGGATCTGTATTCCGATCTGGACAAGCGTCTGCAGAAACTGGAACTGGGTATGAATTCGGCCGCGGCGGGCGCCGTTGCTGCAGGTGGTACGTCGACCCCGGCCCCGGGCAGCGGCTCCACGGGTGCAACAACTGCGGGTGGTGATCAGGCGGCTTATCAGCAGAATTTCAATCTGCTTAAACAAGGCCGCTACGAAGATGCCATCAACGGCTTCACCAATTTCATCCAGCAATATCCGCAAAGCCCGCTGGTGCCGAACGCGGAATTCTGGATGGGCGAGGCCCATTACCAGATGAGTGATTTCCAGGGCGCACTGGTGAACTACCAGGCGGTGGTACAGGGCTATCCAAATTCCGGCAAGGCGTCGGCTGCCCTGCTCAAGATCGGCTATTCCCAGTATGAAATGGGAAATTACGAAACCGCACGCAAGACCCTGGAAAGCGTCATCAAGCAGTATCCGAGCACCAACGTGGCCAGGCTTGCCAGGCAGCGACTGGAGCGCATGCGCAAAGAAGGCCACTAAAAAGCGACCATTCGTTTTCTGTTTGGGAAGCCTGAATAGTTCCCCGTTCGCCCTGAGCTTGTCGAAGGGCGACCTCCTATACCCCGAACGAGCCGGGAGGGTTTCGTTCATGCTTCGACAGGCTCAGCACGAACAGCATCTTTTCAGGGACTCCTGAGAGAGGTCTCTTGAGTGCTTCAATGGTACCGCAGGTGAAACCGCAGCGCGATGCAATGCCCGCGGGCGAGCGGCTGCGAATCACTGAAATCTTTCATTCCATTCAGGGCGAAGCGGACAACGTCGGCTGGCCGACGGCATTCGTGCGCCTTACCGGCTGCCCCTTACGCTGTCAGTATTGCGATACCACCTATGCTTTCCACGGCGGCGAGTGGATGTCTATCGGAGACATCCTGCGGCGGGTAACGGAATATACACCGCGTTACGTGACCGTCACCGGCGGCGAACCGCTGGCGCAGAAGAACTGCATGACTTTGCTTACGCGCCTGAGCGATGCCGGCTACCGGGTTTCCATCGAAACCAGCGGCGCTTTGCCGATTGCGGAGATTGATCCGCGCGTGATTCGAGTCATGGATCTGAAAACACCCGGTTCTGGCGAATGCGAGCGCAATCTGTATGAAAATATCCAGCATTTACGCCTGCGTGATCAGGTCAAGTTTGTTATCTGCGATCGCGCTGATTACGACTGGTCCTGCCGTTTGGTTCGGGAATACGCATTGACTGGACAGTGCCAGGTATTGTTCTCACCCAGCCATGAACAGTTGAAAGCGGTGGAGCTGGCTGACTGGATTCTGGCAGACCGTTTGCCGGTGCGTTTGCAGGTGCAACTGCATAAATATCTGTGGGGTAACGTGCCGGGCCATTAGGCAGCGTGTCAGAATAATGAAGAAAGCCGTCATCTTGTTGTCCGGCGGACTGGATTCCGCCACTACACTAGCCATTGCAAAAAGTGAAGGCTATGTCTGTTATGCCCTGAGCTTCGCCTATGGGCAACGGCATCGTGTGGAGCTTGCCGCGGCTGCACGGATAGCGAAGACGCTCGGAGCCATTGAGCACAAAACCATCGCACTGGATTTATCCATCATAGGCGGTTCGGCGCTTACGGATGTCCGGATCGAAGTTCCGCAACATTTGACGACGGGTATTCCCATAACCTATGTGCCGGCGCGCAATACTGTGTTTTTGTCCGTGGCGCTCGGTTGGGCGGAGGTGCTGGGCGCGCAGGACATTTTCATCGGCGTGAACTCCGTGGATTATTCCGGGTATCCGGATTGCCGGCCGGAATTCATTGCTGCCTTTGAGCGGGTCGCGCAACTGGGAACAAAAGCGGGCGTGGAAGGCCGGCCGTTCCATATTCAAGCGCCGCTGATGGAATTCTCCAAAGCCGGGATTATCCGCCGGGGCATGGAACTGGACGTGGATTACTCTCTTACGGTTTCCTGCTATTTGGCGGATGCGCAGGGCCGTGCCTGCGGGTGCTGTGACAGTTGCCGTTTGCGGAAACAGGGTTTCCGGGATGCCGGCATTCCGGATCCCACGTCTTACCGTTGATGGGTTGTATTCGAGGCGCTATCCGCTATCATGCGCGCCCTTGCATTCCGATTTTCCGCATCGGGCCGTTAGCTCAGTAGGGTGAGGCCGGTTCTTAATCGAAATGCCGGTGGCATTTCGATCCGGCCGAACGCGAGGCAGGATGCCGAGCTGGGAACCTGCCATGGATGGCGCTGTGCTCGCGCTTTAATTCGGGCCGTTAGCTCAGTTGGGAAAGCGGGAACACGCGGAGCACAGCTCCGCGCCCGCGAGCGCCCAGCCATGGATGGTCGGGCCGGGGCTTATAGAATAATCGGGTGATCGCCAGGGATGGCAACTGCAATGTCAACAATATCGGGCCGTTAGCTCAGTTGGTAGAGCAGCTGGCTTTTAACCAGTTGGTCGGGCGTTCGAATCGCCCACGGCCCACCACATCTTTCCTGTAATTACACCGCACACCGCATAACGCACTCGAACAGAACTTAGGCACAGCAAATTTGCCGTTTGCTTTTCCCAACGAGTATCTGCCAGGACGCTATTTTCAACAGATCAGATTACTTTCATGAAGGTTCGGTGATGAGCGGTATGCACCCAACATTCGCTGGCCATCTGGTAAAATCCTACTACAGTATTTTCTGCTAGCGGATTCCGTGGGAAAGTGCGAACCGCCGGCTAGCGGGTTAATGTTATCTTTCTAAAGAGATTGTATGTCCATGAATTTGCAGGAACTGGAAAGGATTGCCCGGCGGATGGTTGCGGACTACCGTGGTCTGCTGGCGGCGGACGAGAGCACCGGCACCATTGAGAAACGCTTCAAGGCCATCGGGCTGGTGTCCACGGAAGAAGCCCGACGGGCCTATCGGGAACTGCTGTTCACCACGCCGGGTGTAGAGAAATTCATCAGCGGCGTCATCATGTATGACGAGACCATCCGCCAGAAAACCAGGGACGGCGTACCGTTTGCGGATTTTCTGGCCAGGCTCGGTATCGTGCCGGGCATCAAGGTGGACAAGGGCGCCAAAGCTTTGGCTAACAGCCCAGGCGAAACGGTTACCGAAGGCCTGGACGGCCTGCGCGAGCGTCTACAGGAGTACCACAAGTTTGGTGCGCGCTTCGCAAAATGGCGTGGGGTGATTGATATCGGCCCTGATATCCCGACGGAATACTGTCTGCGCACCAATGCACAGGCCCTAGCCCGCTATGCGGCCTTGTGCCAGGAAGCGGGTTTGGTGCCCATCGTGGAGCCGGAAGTGCTCATGGACGGGGCGCATACCATCGAACGCTGCGCCGAGGTCACCACCGCGACTCTGAAGATCGTTTTTGATGAACTCCATACCCAGCGTATTGCCCTGGAAGGCATGATCCTCAAGCCCAATATGGTTATCAGCGGCATGAAGTGCCCGAGGCAGGCGGGTGTGGAGGAGGTCGCGCGTGAAACCCTGCGGGTCCTGAAAGAGCAGGTACCGGCCGCTGTGCCGGGAATCATGTTCCTGTCCGGCGGGCAGAGTCCGGAACTCGCCACGATGCATCTCAACGCCATCAATACCTTGGGGCCGGCTCCCTGGAAACTCAGCTTCTCCTATGGGCGGGCGCTGCAAGCCCCGTCACTGGAGGCTTGGAGGGGCCAGGTGGCCAATCTTGCGGCGGGGCAGCAGGCGTTTTTCCACCGTGCGCAGTGCAACAGCGCCGCTGTTGCAGGCAGCTACACTCCAGGCATGGAGAAAGCGGCCTGAACAGGCGGTGAGTGGCTGGTAATGGGTTGGAATCGCTCAGTTCCCGCCTTGCTATCCGGCTGTCGGCATGGGCGTTTGAGCCTCCCCGATTGGCAACCAGACGGCTGGTTGATGCGTATGCGTGTATTTGACTGGGCATAAAGGCAAATCTAGGCTGGACCCCAGTCTAGACCGTCGTTTCCCCGACGACCGACGTGGCAGAGTGTCCTGCCTGCAAACCGAAAAGGCCATGGTGACAGAAGAACACAAGAATGGCGGCAACGTGGTGGAAATCAGCGGCCTGCGGTACCGGGTCGGTGACAAGGCCATCTTTGACCGGCTGAACCTCAGCATTCCCCGCGGCAAGGTGACCGCGATCATGGGACCCAGCGGCACCGGCAAGACCACGCTGCTGCGTATCATGACCGGCCAGATTCTGGCGGACCGCGGCCGGGTGGTCGTGGAGGGCAGGAAAGTCGCGCGCCTCACCACGGATGAGCTTTACAAATTGCGCACGCAGATGGGGTTCCTGTTCCAGAATGGCGCGCTGTTTACCGACAGCACCGTGTACGAGAATGTAGCCTTCCCGCTGCACGAACACACCCGTTTGCCGGAAAGTCTGATCCGCCATATCGTGTTGATGAAACTGCAGGCCGTGGGCCTGCGCGGCGCCGCCGACATGATGCCCGGTGAACTCTCCGGCGGGATGGCGCGGCGCGTGGCGCTGGCGCGCGCCATTGCCATGGATCCCAAGATTATCTTTTACGACGAGCCCTTCGTGGGGCTTGATCCGATTTCCATGGGCGTGATCGTGCGACTCATTCGCGTGCTCAACGACAGCCTGGGACTCACCAGCATCATCGTTTCACACGATGTGGATGAAGTGAATGCGGTGTCCGATCAGAGTTATCTGATTTCCAACGGCAAGGTGGTGGCCTATGGCACGCCGGCGGAACTGGAGCACAACAAATCCGCCTGGGTGCGGCAATTCATGAAAGGCCTTGCGGACGGGCCCGTGCCGTTTCATTATCCGGCGCCGGATTATGCCAAACAGTTGTTCGGCGAGGAGCACAGCGGATGAAGCTGTTGCGGGAACTGTATTACATCCTGCTGGATTTCCTGCAGGGCTTGGGCGCGTGCTGGCTATTCCTGTTTCGCTTGCTGCGTTGCACGCCGGCGGCGCTGCTGCGCTGGCGGATTATTTGGCAGCAGATTTATTCCGTGGGCGCCATGTCGTTGGTGCTCATCATGGTGTCGGGTCTGTTCGTGGGCATGGTGATGGGTCTGCAGGGCTACAATACCTTGTCGAAATTCGCGGCCACCACCGCGCTGGGTACCTTGGTGGCGTTGTCATTGCTGCGCGAACTGGGCCCGGTGGTGACGGCGCTGCTGTTCGCCGGCCGCGCCGGCACGGCGCTGACCTCCGAAATCGGTTTGATGCGCGCCACCGAACAGATCGCTGGCATGGAAATGATGGCTGTGGACCCGGTACGCCGCATCGTGGTGCCGCGCTTTCTCGCCGGCGCCATCTCGGTGCCGCTGCTGACCATGATATTCAGCGCGGTGGGGCTGCTGGGCGGTTATCTTATCGGCGTCACGCTCATGGGCGTGGACCCCGGAGCGTTCTGGTCGCAGATGCGCACCAATGTGGGCTTGTGGGACGACGTGGTCGGCGGTCTCATCAAGAGCATCATTTTCGGTGGCGCATGCAGCCTGCTGGCGGTATATGAAGGCTATTATTCCCACCCTACTGCAGAGGGCGTCAGTCGCGCCACTACGCGCACGGTGGTGCATAGCGCACTGGCGGTGCTGGTATTGGATTATCTTCTCACGGCTTTAATGTTTCACGGAGTATGACCCATGCGTCAGACACGCACGATTGAAATCAGCACCGGCCTGTTCATTATATTGGGCTTCTGCGCGCTGTTTTTCCTGGCGACACAAACCACCAATATCGGAGCGTACGGCGAGACCGGCGGTTACAGCGTCACGGCCAGCTTCACGAATGTGGGTGGACTCAAGGTGCGTGCACCGGTGACCATGGCGGGCGTGGCCGTGGGCCGGGTCACCGCCATCAGTCTGGATCCGCAGACCTTCAACGCCATAGTAACCCTGCGGATCAGCAGCAAATTCGACAAAATCCCGGATGATTCCAGTGCCAGTATCCTCACTTCCGGACTCTTGGGGGAACAGTATGTCGGTTTGACGCTGGGCGGTTCCGAGACCGTTCTCAAGAACGGCAGTAAAATACAGTTCACCCAATCGGCCATCATCCTGGAAAATCTGATTGGCCAGTTCCTGTTCAACAAGGCATCTTCAGGGAGCAAGTGATGCGTACCAAGAGTTTGTTTATCGCAGCCGTGATGTTGTTTCTGAGCCTGCCGGTGCTCGCGGATACCACGACTGCCATCCAGCCGCCGGATCAGGTGATCAAACAGACCGCCACGCAGATGTTCGCCGCCGTAAACAGCAAGCGTGATGAATTGAAACAGCATCCTCAGGATCTCTATGGGATCATCGGAAAGATCCTGCTGCCGCATTTTGATTTCGATTATGCCTCGCGGCTGGTATTGGGTCCGTACTGGCGTTCGGCCACGCCGGAGCAGCGCAAGGCCTTCGAGGATGCTTTTTACAAATTCC
>JBOIAY010000217.1:0-15420 GCA_050739255.1 Gammaproteobacteria bacterium | reverse complement strand
GCCATGCCCACCCCGTCCAGCAAAATCCTGGAAACCTTCCCTAATCCACGCGCGGGCCGGGATTATACCATCCGCATCCGCATCCCCGAGTTCACCTGTCTGTGCCCCAAGACCGGCCAGCCGGATTTTGCTGAATTATTGCTGGAGTACGTCCCCGACCGTCTGTGCGTGGAATTGAAGGCGCTCAAGCTATATACATGGAGTTATCGCGACCAGGGCGCGTTCCACGAGGACGTGACCAATCGCATCCTGGACGATGTGGCGGCAGCATTAGCACCCAAGTTCATGCGGATCATCGCCCGATTCAACGTGCGCGGCGGCCTCTACACCACGGTGGTGGCCGAACACCGTCAGCTTGGCTGGCAGGGTACGGCGCCCGATATCCTGCCCTGACGCGCGTGTTCGAGGAATTTGCTCACGGTGCGCGCTGCCTGTTCAGCGGTTTTACTTGGCTCACCCGTCCCGGCGTCAAGCGCCATGTGCTCATTCCGTTGCTCATCAATCTGGTGTTGTTTGTGGCCGCTATCGTCATCGGTGCACATTACTTCGGCGCCTGGCTGCACCACTGGACCACCGGTCTGCCCGGCTGGCTGGTCTGGCTAGCCTCGCTTCTGTGGCTCATATTCGCTGCTGCCGCCGTCGTGGTGCTGTTCTATGGCTTCACACTGGTGGCGAATATCATCGGCGCGCCGTTCGACATCTTTCTCTCCATGCGGGTGGAAGCCCTGCTCACCGGCCAGCGGCCGGAAACCGGGCGCAGTCTGGCGGCGGATATCGGCGTCGCCTTGCGCAGCCAAGTGCAACGCCTGCTGTACATCCTGTGGCGCACACTGCTGATTGGCATCCTGGGCCTGCTGCTGTTGTTCGTGCCGCTATTTGGCGCTATCACACCGCTGCTGTGGTTCCTGTTCACCGCTTGGACGCTGGCCATTCTGTATTCCGACTTCCCCCTGGGCAACCGCGGCGTGACGTTTGCGGAACAGCGCCAACTATTTCGCCGGCATCGCGCCCGCCTGTTCGGTTTCGGCGCCGCCACAGCCTTGTGTACCATGATCCCGATACTGAATTTCATCATCATGCCTGTTGCCGTCGCCGGCGCCACAATCATGTGGGTGGAACTTCAGCCGCGGAACCCGTGAGTTACCGGACAGTCTGATTGCTACACACCCGAAATTTTCCCGAACGCAACTTGCGCCTCGAAGCCTAATCCTGTATATAGTGCCCCGCTTTATTTCCGGGTAACCAGGAGTTTTCAATGCCGGCTAAGAAAAAGGCCGCTGTCACCGCCACTTCCAAGGCTGCAAGGAAGCCTGTCGTAAAAGCCGCAGCCAGAGCATCCACTGTCAAAAAGCCTGCGGCCAAAGCGACTGCGGCCAATGTGAGACGGCCTCGCCGCAAGGCCTCCGCCAGCGAGGGTTTCATGGGTTTCACGCCCTATCCGCTCAAGAAGGGCGAACCCTACATGAACGAGAACCAGCGGGCGCATTTCCGCAACATCCTGCTGGGCTGGAAGAGGGAGCTCATGGAAGAAGTGGATCGTACCGTGCACCACATGCAGGACGAAGCCGCGAACTTTCCTGACCCGAATGACCGCGCGACCCAGGAATCAGAATTCAGCCTGGAGCTGCGCACCCGTGACCGGGAGCGCAAGCTCATCAAGAAAATTGATGAAGCCCTGGTGAACGTGGAAGCCGGCGAGTACGGGTATTGCGATTCCTGCGGTGTGGAAATCGGTATCCGGCGTCTGGAAGCCCGCCCTACTGCCACACAGTGCATTGATTGCAAGACGCTGGATGAGATACGCGAAAAGCAGATGACGGGCTGAGAAGAAGTGAGGGGTGAGGCGTAAGAAAATTACGCCTCATTATCTTTCGGAAAGCGCATGCAATCACGCAAAGCCCCCTCGCAAGCTCCTGCCTCTGCCCCCTCGTCATTTTCCAAAACCTTACCCGTCACACCTCACCCCTCACTTCCTTATAAAGGCCGTTTCGCGCCCTCACCCACAGGCCCACTGCACTTCGGTTCGCTGGTCACGGCTCTCGGCAGTTTCCTCGACGCCCGGACGCACGGCGGCGCATGGCTGCTGCGCATGGAAGACTTGGACCCGCCGCGGGAACAGCCCGGTGCTGCCGATGCCATTCTTCACGCTCTCGAAGCCTTCAAGCTTCATTGGGATGGGGTGGTGTTTTACCAGAGCGCACGGCTGGATGCTTATCGCGCCACTGCCGAGCAACTGCTGGCTGACGGCTTGGCGTATCCCTGCGCCTGCAGCCGCCGTGAAATCGCTGACAGCGGCTTGCGTGGACTCGAAGGCCCGGTGTACCCCGGCACCTGCCGCAACGGCTTGTCAGCGGACCGGCCGGCACGGGCCATCCGATTGCGAGTGCCCCCTGACGAAACATTCGCTTTTACCGATTTACTGCAAGGCAACATCCACCAAAATCTCGCCAGTGAGCTGGGTGACTTCGTGATCCGCCGCGCCGACGGCTATTTCGCCTATCAGCTTGCGGTGGTGCTGGATGACGCCTTTCAGAGCGTCACACACGTGGTGCGGGGCGCCGATCTGTTGCTTTCCACACCGCGTCAGATCTACTTGCAGCGGCTTCTGGGCCTGCCCACACCCATTTATATGCACTTGCCTGTGGCGATAAATGCGGCCAGCGAAAAACTGAGTAAACAGACAGGCGCTGCTGCACTGGACTCAAGCTTGCCCGGCACGGCCCTCTTCGACGCTCTCCGGTTTTTGGAACAAAACCCGCCTGTGAAACTGCGCGATGCACCGCCCCAGGAATTATTGAATTGGGCTATCAGTCACTGGCAAGCGCAACGCATGCAAGGCTTGAGAACACGTGAAATCACTATCGAATCAAGATAAGAATAGCTCTATAACTAATTGATTAATATATATATATAATTGCACTATCCAATGTTATTTTAGGCGGACACAGGATGTGTTTGGGTCTGCCGGTGACTTGTATTAAGGTAGTCGTGCCGCTGCATTCTGCCGCGCGCTCCACCAAACACCAGCCCTCGGAGGTTGCATGTCCGATGAAAAGCGGTATCCCGTTTCCCAGGAAGCGGCCAACCACGCCCTCCTGAACCGCTCACGATACGACGCTCTCTATCGCCGTTCGGTCGAGGATCTGGGAGGTTTCTGGGCCGAACAGGCGGATAAATCCGTCACCTGGATCCACAAATGGAACAGGGTGCTGGATTGTGATTTTGACAAAGGCCATATCCGCCGGTTTGGATGTGACCACCTTGGCGGACCCTTCGGTGGTGGAAAAATGGTAGCCGATCGGCCAACTCTTTCATGAATTCATATCGCAATGACGGCGTTTGAGCATATAACAAACCGGAATATGGGACAGAAAAGCACCGGGAGAATCATCGAAAGCGATTTCAGGCCGAGCCTGCTGCTCCGGAATCGCCATGCCCAGACGATTTTCCCCAACATCATCTACCCCGGTCCGCGTGTACCCCTGCGCCGCGAGCGGTTGGAACTGCCGGATGGGGATTTCATAGACGTGGACTGGACCATTGGCAAGACCGGCCCCATCGTCATCGTATTGCACGGCTTGGAAGGCTCGATTAAATCCCATTATGCCGCCCGCATCATGCGCAAGCTGGATGAGTTGGGCTTTCGCGGCGCCCTGCCGCATTTCCGGGGATGCAGTGGTGAACCCAATCGGCTGTCCATTGGTTATCACTCAGGCTTCACCCAGGACCTGGAGTACTTCTCCGGTTTGCTGAAACAGCGTGAACCACAAACTCCGTTGGCGGTGGTGGGTTATTCCCTGGGCGGCAACGTACTGCTCAAATGGCTCGGTGAAAGCACCAACAGTCATCGTTTGGTGACGGCCGTGGCGGTATCCGTCCCTTTCGATCTGACTGACGCCTCACAGACCGTGGAACACGGCATGTCACAAATCTACAAATGGAACCTGCTTGGCCGCATGCGCGATTCCACACGCCGTAAATTCAAGCGCGTCGCACCGCCGTTCCCGCTGCCAAATATCCGCAAGTTGCGGACTTTCAGGTCTTTTGACAACGCCCTGACCGCACCACTGCACGGCTTCAAGGACGCGGATGATTACTACACGACATGCAGCAGCCGGGGGTATCTGAAAAGCATCACCGTCCCCACACTCATCCTGCATTCCACGGATGATCCGCTGATGACGCCGGCCTCGGTGCCGCGGGAAGATGAACTATCACCAGCCGTAACGCTGGAACTCAGCCACAAGGGTGGCCACGTGGGTTTCGTGAATGGCTCGCTGCTAAGACCAAAAATGTGGCTAGGCCATCGCATCTGCCGGCATTTGCGTCAATACTTGCCTGAAAATTAGACAGAACGAATTCAACGCGCTGTCTTTTACCATCGGAGGACTCATGAACAGAATCTTCGTCCATACGGCCGGTCTCTTTGCTCTGCTGGGCTTGTGTACATGGGCATTCACCACCAGCGCTTCGCCACCGGCAAAAACCGCTCCTGCAACCCAGGCTGCGGTGCCGGCGCTTGCATGGGCATCCATTGCCGAGCTGCGGCCACAGTTGCTTGACGGACAGCTCACACCGTCGACACTGACGCAGTACTTTCTGAATCGCATCAGCAAGTTGGATCAGGCCGGACCCCACGTCAATTCCGTCACAGAAATCAATCCTGATGCGCTCAAGATCGCGCGGCAATTAACGGCTGAACCGCAGCGCCTCGCCCGCACTCAAACGCTGTACGGTATCCCCATCCTGATCAAAAACAATATAGACACTGGCGACCGCATGCAGACCACTGCCGGCTCGCTTGCCATGATCGGTGCGCCGGCGTCACGGGACGCCACACTGGTGGCCAAGCTGCGCCAAGCCGGCGCGGTGCTCCTTGGCAAGGGCAACCTGAGCGAATGGGCGAATTTCCGCTCCAGCCATTCCACCAGCGGCTGGAGCGGTCAGGGCGGACTGACGCACAACCCGTATATTCTTGATCGCAACGCCTGCGGTTCCAGTTCCGGACCCGCCGCCGCCGTGGCTGCGGGCTTCGCCACCGTCGCTATTGGCACGGAAACCGACGGCTCCATCGTCTGTCCCTCGGCCGTCAACGGCGTGGTCGGTATCAAGCCCACGGTCGGCCTCGTCAGTCGCGCTGGCATTATCCCAATCAGCTATAGCCAGGACACCGCCGGCCCCATCGCGCGCAGCGTAGCGGATGCCGCGGCGGTGCTGACTGTCATCGCCGGCACCGACCCACGCGATCCCGCCACCGCCGATGCTTACAAGCACGCCACCGACTACACCCGCTTCCTCAATGCCGGTGCCCTCAAAGGTAAACGCATCGGCGTGGTGCGTGCGCTCGCCGGTTACGATCCCAACGTGGATCGCATCCTGGATCACGCCATCGCGGTCCTGAGAGCCAAGGGCGCCGTCGTGATTGACCCGGTCAAGATTCCGCACCTGAGCGATTACGGCAAGGACGAAATGACCGTACTGCTGTACGAATTCAAACACTACCTCAATGCTTACTTGGCAACCCGCAAGGGGCTGGCGGTACACAATCTGGCCGAGCTGATCGCGTATGACAAAACTCACGCAGCACAAGAAATGCCCTGGTTCGGCCAGGACTTGTTCTTGCAGGCGGAGGCAAAAGGTCCGCTAACGGACAAGGCATATCTCGTAGCCCGTGCGAAAGCCAGGCGCCTCGCAGGCCCGGAGGGCATTGATGCGGCGATGAAGAAATACAAACTGAATGCCTTACTGGCGCCCACTACGACACCGGCCTGGACCACAGATCTGGTAAACGGTGATCATGTGGCCGGTTCCAGCTCCTCACCCGCCGCCGTGGCCGGCTATCCCGACATCACCGTACCCGCGGGCTTCGTGCATTGTTTGCCGGTCGGCGTCAGCTTCTTCGCCAGCAAATGGAGCGAACCGACGCTGATTGGTATTGCCTACGCCTTTGAGCAAGCCACCCATGCGCGCCGTGCACCAGAGTTTTTACCAAGTGTTACAGACTGTACACAGTAAGAGTGGCTTAGCGAGGTGAGAAGGTTGCCGTGCAGCGTTCACGCGGGCAGAGAATAGTTTTGGGCACGCTTGCAGAAACAAAACTATCCTGCCCGCGGCTGTGGATGAGGCGCACGCGGCAAACGACGTGCCGCTTCGGCATGGCTGGGCAACAACCGCATTCAAATTACGCGGCCAAGGGCCACACAAAATGCTCCCTTCGTATTCCGGTCGAAACCCGCCACCCATTACGGTCTCAAAGGCGCCACTTTGCAATGTTGAATTCCGCAGGTCAGCACAGTATGCGCACCGATGCCGTAGGTCTCAGATCGGCCAACTCTCACCGTTCTAGCACAATACTTACCGCCAAGAGCGGCCGTTCGGCCCAGGCTCAAGAAGCTGCCGGCTGCCCGGCGGTTCTGGCCGTGTGGGACGCGTGCCTCCGTTACACTGCACGACGCCGACCCCTCGCCTGCACGTACGAGCCTTCTGGCAAATTCTTCTCACCCCGTATATCGGCTTACACGACTTGCGCTAGGCTAGGGATTCATTGACCGGGGATAGACTAGGTATGAACCCCACGGATACACAGCCGAGCTTCCTTGCACGCCTGAAGCAGCATCACCTCTACCGCGTGGCGCTGGGCTACGGCACCGCCATTGCCATCGGCATCCAGGTGGTAGCGCGGGCCTTCCCGTACTTTGGCTGGACCGCGGCGGTGCCGGCGGTCATCATCATTCTGATTGCGAGCTTTCCGGTCGCGCTCGTGCTCGCTTGGCTGTTGGTGAAACCCGCGGACCTGGCACAGCAAACCGTGTGGCAGAAGCGGCACTGGAAGTTGGGCGCGATCGTGACGCCCGTCGTAATCGCCGCGGTCGTCGTCTCGGGGATTTATGCTTTCCGGTTCGGCGAGCAGCATGCAGCGCGGGTCGCTGCCGAACAAGCTGCGGCCCAGGCCAAACCAGCCGCATCCGTGGCTGTTCCTACCATTCCCGCGAAATCCATCGCGGTGCTGCCATTCGACAACCTCAACGTCGACAAACAGGACGCCTACTTCGTCGTCGGCATGCAGGACCTGATCCTGACCAAGCTCGCCGACATCGGGGACTTGAAGGTCATCGCGCGCACCTCGACGATGCAGTACGGCAGCCACCCCGAGAACCTGACCCTCGTTGGCAAGCAACTCGGCGTGGCGACGCTGCTCGAAGGCAGCGTGCAGAAGGCCGGCAACCAGGTGCTGATCAACGTGCAGTTGATCGATGCCAAAACCGACGCCCACATCTGGGCGCAGAGCTATCAGCGCACGCTCGACAACGTATTCGGCGTCGAGGGCGAGGTGGCCGAGCAGATCGCCACGGCCCTCAATGCCAAGCTCTCGCCCGCGGAAACCCAACGTCTCGCCACCGCGCTCAGCAACAACCCGGCTGCCAACGATCTGTATCTGCGCGCCGAGTACTTCGCCAACCAAGGCCAGATCAACTACGCCACGGCAGCGCTGAAGCAGGCGATCCCCTTGTACCGCCAAGCAATCGCGAAAGTCCCGGATTTCGCCTTGGCGCGGGCGCGTCTGTCCTATGTCGAGAGTGCGCTCGCCTGGTTCGGCGGCGGCGGCGAGAATGTCCAGCAACTCAAGGCCGATGCGCGCAGCCAGGCCGAGCAAGCGCTCGCGCTGGCGCCGCACCTGGCCGAAGCGCATCTCGCCATCGGCTTCAGCGACTATTGGGGCCGGGGCGACTACACCGGCGCGCTCACCGCCTTCGCCGCCGCGCTCAAGGCGCACCCCAATGACGCCGATGCGCTCCTGGGCCGCGGCTATGTGCTGCGCCGCCAGGGCCACTTCGATGCCGCCATCGCCGCGCTTCAGCAGGCACTTGCACTCGATCCGCGCAATACCGATCTGGCCTTCGAGCTGGGCGCAACGTACCTGATAGTTAGCCGCTACGCTGAGGCCGAGGCGACGTTCCAGCACGCACTGGCCCTCGATCCGCACAACATCACGGCCAAGGTCCAATACTCCCAAGCCATGCTGTACGCCGACGGCGATGTGGCGCGCGCGTTGGCCGCGGCGCAGGGCGACGCTCCGCCGTTGCAACAATGGCGTGTCACCCTGTTGATGTATCAGCGCAAGTACCAGGCGGCGCTCACGCTGCTCGCGGGCATCCCCGACACGCCCGACAACTTTCTTAGTGCCGCTGACTCCAAGGCGCAGCAGCAGGCCGATCTGTACCGGCTGATGGGCGATGCAGCGCGCGCCCGGCCGCTGTTCGAGAAGGCGCTGCCACTCGCCCGCGTCCAAGTAAAGGCTCTGGCCGGCAGCGACAGCATTGAAAGCGAAGTTTGGGACACTGTCGCCGACGCCGAACTGGGCCTCGGCCATACCGCGGCGGGCCTCACCGCGATCGCCCAATCGCAGGCGCTGATGACCCGCGCCCACGATCACTTCTACGGCCCGGGGGTGATGTTGAACAATGCCAGCTTCTACGCCGAGGCCGGCCGTCCCGACTTGGCTGTGCCGCTGCTCAAAAAGGCGCTCGCCGCCCGGGGCATCGGCTGGGCCTATTCGCCCGTGCTGCTGTGGCTCGACCCGGCCTGGGACCCAATCCGCCACGACCCACGCTTTCAGGCGCTGCTGAAGAAATACGCGCGTGACAAGCCGCAGACCCAAGCTGGTGGATGAGTCTGTAAATCCCAAGCTTCGCGCGAACTACCACGTATCTTCCAAGTGACGGGACTGTTTGCCGTGGTGGAATAAAGCTTCAGTGTGTACGTAGTATCAGGCGCCGCAATTCTTCCGAATCGCTCAACTTGCCGCGAATAACTGCTTTATAGAATGTTGTCTGACCGGTGTAGGTAGGCTGCCGGCCTTCTGTCCTATTTTGTGATCGCAAGTTCAAACCCGACCGTCAGGGATTGAACAATTGCGGCAGACGGCTGCGGTAACGGCGGCTGAAGTTCACGAAGCTGCCGTCTTTGAGCAGGATGCGGTAGTCGCCGCTGTCCCAGGGCTGGATTTCGCGGATGCGGTCAATGTTGACGATATGACCACGATGCACGCGTGCGAAACGGTGCGCATCAAGTTTTTTCTCCAATGACGCCAGCGATTCGCGCAGTGGATAAGACGCATCTCGTACGTAGAGCTTGACGTAATTGCCATCCGCCTCGATGCGATCTATTTCTGCGGTGTTGAGGATGAATTCCCGGTTGAGCTTCTTCACCACCAGCCGCTCGATTCCGCCGTGGGCGGTGGGTGCAGTCGGCATGGCAGGCGATGACCGGCTTTCAAGCCACAGGCGGTAAATGCGAAATGCGTACAGGGCAGCGAGGATTACCCAGTAGCTCAGAAAATCCTTGCGATATTCGTAAATCCAGTTCACAAGCGGCGCACCGAAATCGTAATGCAAGCCGGCCGCATGGTAGGCGAGTTTGCGCAAGCCCACCATACCGCTCACGTGAATGATTGAAAATGGAACGGTCGCCAGCAGATGCAACGGCATGGCCCATTTCCATGTCCGCGCACCGATATGTACATGGTTGTTGAACCAGGCGATGAAAGGAATCAAAACCAGGATCAACAGGGCGCTTGAATATTCCCAAACGGCCGGTTCCCAGGGCGAAAGAACCCGGCCGTCGCTGGCTTTGTTGGCGAGCGTCGTGAATATGTTGACGGTGTTGAACGCCCCGAACAGACTGACGAAAAACACGATCTGCCACAGCCGCACATGGCGGCGGATGGCAGCAGGATCGCTGCGGGAAGTATTGTCGGTCACCGGCGCTCAGATCAGTACGGAGGATGTCACAGCATAATAATACAGCGACGAAAAAATGCGGGGGCCAGTGGTCCCCACCTATCAAGCCGCTTGCTAGCTAAGTTGCCGTGTACTCAGGTCCATATCTCTGTGTCTCAGTATTTCAAAGGTGTAAGGCCGGCATTCTGCAGCGCGGCATTCATCTGCGGCAGGTTCACCAGCTGCAACTGGCGCCATCTCTGCATGACCGGTTCCAATATCTTGCTCTGGCGTTTGAAGCCGGCACGCATATCCCGCGTCGGTGCGGCATCTGCGCTCTCCACCGCCTGTTCGAGCATCGCCAGCGCGCCACCAAGATAGCTCAGGTTGTCGAGGCTGGTGGGTGGTACCCCCACGGAATTGTCCGGACTCGCCGACTCAATCCCGCTGATGGCACGCAGTTTCCCTGCGAGCGTCACCGCTTGAGCCGCAATCGAGCCCTTTGTCTGGCCTTGTATGGCGTGCAACTGCGTGAGCAGCGAGGCGATGCTGTGGCTGGCCATGGCCACCTGTACGCGCGCCGATTCGATCTGCTGCGCGAACTTGAGCTGGTGACTCAGGCTGATAGTGAATATCTTCACTCTTGGGTTTTCCAGCACCTTGAACCGCTGGCTGTAGGTTTTGCCGTTCACCGAGAGTATCACGGTGTAATCGCCGGGCACCACCCACAGACCGTTGTCGCCGAAACCGCGGTTGCTCTGGAGCGCTGCTGGCACAGAGTAATGCAGATCCCAGACGAAGCGGTGCATACCGACAGTTGCTGGCAGCGGCTTGGGCAATGGGATCCATTCTGGCGTGGAATTGATTTTGGAGAGATCAATTTTTTCCGGCGGCGTGGCGCTGCTGAAATGGCGTACGGGGTTCCCCAGATAGTCATAGATATCCAGTGTCACCGGTGTGTAAGAGGGCGTCTTCAAATAGTAATCAATGTAGGCGCCCAACGGCGGGTTCTCCGCATGCGGCTCGTCGGCGGGCAGCGGCGTGCCAGTGAAGCCCGCGGGCAGCACCCGGTAGGCCGGCGCCGGCTTGAACAGCCAAGCGTGCGATTGTGCCACTCGCGTGTCGATCTGACGCATAGCTGTCACATCGTCCATGATCCAGAAGCCGCGGCCGAGAGTGGCGATGACCAGATCGCCGTCATGCACGTCAATGTCGCGCACCGAGGTCACCGGCAGGTTCTGCTGCAGACTCTGCCAATGCGCACCATCGTCGAAGGAAACGTACACACCCATCTCGGTACCGGCATACAGCAGACCCGCTTTCACCGGGTCCTCGCGCACCACGTTGACGAAGCTGCCGTCGGGGATGCCGTTCACGATCAGCTTCCAGGTTTTACCGCCGTTATGCGTGACATAGATATACGGCTTGTAATCATTGAGCCGGTGGCGATCCACGGCCAGGTACGCGGTGTCGTTGTTGAAATGGCCGGCTTCGATGATGGCGACCTTGGACCAGGGCGTGAGTTGCGGCGGGGTGACGTTGGTCCAGCGTTTGCCGGTATCGTGCGTCACCCATACCAGTCCGTCGTCGGTGCCGGCCCAGATCAGATCCGATTTACGCGGTGACGGCGCGATACTGTAGATCACGCCGCGGCGCAGGTTTTTGACGGATGCATCCTTCGCGGTATCCGGACCCAGGTTGGATGGCACGCCCGGATTCGGGCGTGACAGATCCGGACTAATGATGCTCCAGTGTTCCCCACCGTCAGTGGTGCGGAACATCTTCTGATTGCCGAAATACAACGCCTTCGTATCGGCTGGCGAAAACACCAGCGGCATGGTCCAGACGCTGCGGTACAGACCGGGGTATGCAAGCGTCGGCCCGACACTCCGCGTTTGGCCTGTGGCGAGATCAAGGCGGTCCACGCCGCCGCCGTAGTCGCTGCCGTAGATGAGATCCGGGTTGCGTGGATCCACCGCCAGATAGCCGCTCTCGCCGCCGGCGGTGATTTCGCGGAACTGCATCATGCTGATGCCATCATAGGTGTTGGTGCGGCTCGGCAAGCCAACTGCGCCAGAATCCTGCTGCGCACCGTACACCCAATACGGGAAACGGTTGTCGGTGGTGACGTGGTAAATCTGGGCGATGGGCTGGTTGAACCAACTTGACCAGGTTTTGCCGCCGTCGAGCGTGACGATCACGCCCTGGTCCACGCCGGCGATCATGTGGCCGGGGTTGCTCGGATCAATCCACAGACTGTGATAGTCGTCGCCGGTCGGATCGCCCTTGAAGGGCAGGAAGGTTTTGCCGCCGTCGGTGGATTTCAATATGATCGTGTCGCTTGCATACACGATCTCGAAGTTCTTGGGATCCACACTCACGCCGCTGAAATACCAGCCACGCTGCCAGATACGTTGATCGCCGGAAACGTGCGTCCAGTTCGCGCCTGCGTCGGTGGATTTGTACAAGCCACCTGCCTTCGCATCCACCAGCGCATACACGATGTTGGTATCGGACGGTGCTACCGCGATGCCGATGCGTCCCACGCCTTCGCTGGGAAAACCATGGCCGGAAATCTGGGTCCAGGTGCCGCCACCATCGGTGGATTTATACAAACCGCTGCCAGGACCCTTGGACGGCGGATACACATTCCACGGCGGCCGGCGCGTCTGCCACAGCGCCGCGTAAATGGTCTGGTCATTGCCGCCGAACGCGAGATCGATGGCGCCGGTGTTGTTGTTCTTGAAAAGCACCTTGTGCCAGGTTTTACCGCCGTCCGTGCTCTTGAACACGCCGCGTTCGGCGTTGGCGCCATAGGCATGACCCAGCGCTGCCACGTACACGATGTTGGCATTCTTCGGGTCCACCAGGATGGAACCGATTTGCTGGCTGTCGGTGAGCCCGATGTGCGTCCAGGTTTTGCCGCCGTCTGTGGATTTGTACATGCCGTTGCCGTAGCCAATGTCGGAGCGCATGTCCGCCTCGCCGGAACCCACGTAAATCACCCTCGGATCGGAGGGCGCCACCGCGATGGCGCCGATGGAACCCACAGGCTGCTGGTCAAAAATCGGCGTCCAGGTGCGGCCCGCGTTGACGGTTTCCCACACGCCGCCGTCCACGGAACCGAAATAGAAATGGTTGGGCTGGCCGGGCACGCCGGTGACCGCGAGTACGCGGCCGGAGCGGAACGGGCCGAGCATGCGCCAGTGCAGATTCGAATACAGGGCCGGACTCACCGACGCGGCCTGCGCGGGCGCGTTCAGGAAAGGCAAAGTCAGAAAAGTCAAAAGAGACAGCAAAAGCCAGGGACGGACGGACATGGGCTTCTCCGGATGCTTGGAAATTATGCGGATGAGACCGATAGAGCGGGCATTAGTTTTACACAAATCCGGCCGGGTGTGGCGACTCTCAGCCGGTGACCTGTTTGTCCGGTCCGGGCGCCAACGCCGCCACCGCTTTCTGTACCAGCGGCTTTTGCGCGGTTTCCTCCCCAAGCCACATGGCCAGCAGTGCACCGGCGATGCCTATGACGGCGAAGACCAGCATCAGCCAGGCCACGCCGATGCGCTCCTGCACCAGCGGCAACAGGAACACCGCCACCTGGGCGCTCAACCGCGGCACTGCGGTAGCAGGGCGTGGGCCGAAGCGCGCAATTCGCTTGGTTACAACTCCGCCGGGGAATTCCGCCGGTACTGCCTGGACCGCAACCGCCACCAGGAAGGTGCCGGCGAGTGTCGCGCTGCCCAACAGCCCGACTTGCGCTGTATCCAGCCGCTCAAGAATCCCGGATATTGTCAACCAGAAAGCATATCGCAGGGTGCTGCAAATGCCGGGACATTAAACCTCTGGCGTTAACCTCATCGTCTGAGGCAAACTGAACTCTGAATTGCCGAAATCCAGGCGTCGCAGGCTATCCGAGAAAATCATGAACGATCTGACCATAACATCCGACGGATTCAATCGCGACGAGTGGCTGAACACGCTTACCCATTTCCTGGGTTTCCTGCTGACGGTGGGCGGCGTTCCGGTATTGATCACCGTGGCCGCGCTTAAAGGTACGGGACGGGAAATCGCCACGTTCAGCATCTTCGGTGCGGCACTCATCTTTACCTACCTGAGTTCCACCCTGTATCACTACGTGCAGCCCGGCACGCTCAAGCGCTTTCTGCGCCGCCTGGATCATCTGTCCATCTACCTGCTAATCGCGGGAACCTACACACCGTTCGTGATCGTAGGCCTGGGTGGCGCCTGGGGTTGGAGCCTGTTCGGAGTCCTCTGGGGACTGGCCGCCGTCGGCATCGTTGCGAAGCTGGGCTTCGGACACCGTTTCGATGTGGTTTCGGTGGTGGCCTACGTGCTCATGGGCTGGATCGGACTGGTGGCCATCGTGCCGCTGGTGCGCAATCTGCCCACGCCGTCAATGATATTGGTTTTGGCCGGCGGCGTTTCCTACACTATCGGCGCGCTGTTCTATGCCTGGGAAAAATTGCGCTTCAACCATGCAGTCTGGCATGTGTTCTGTCTAGGCGGCAGCGTGCTGCAATTCACGGCAGTTTTCTTTTTGCTGGGGCCGTGATTGCATCGGGAATGATGCTGTGAGTATCCAACGTGGTCAAGGGTAAATCAAAAAGGTCTGGCCGCGGTTCCCCCGTCTGTGATGGCTAAGCTGCGCGTCGTGCGACGATGAGATAACTGTTGAACGGCGTGCGTCCCCACAATGGCTTGATTTCGATTGTCAGTCCCGCCTCGACAAGCGGCGCCCGGAGTTCCTTACTATCCGGGTAATGCTGTACTCGGCAACGCATCCAGCGAATACCGTGCATCAGAAACTCCTCAAGCCGCGTAATGGCAAAGCGCCAGGATGTATCGCGCAATACACTGCGAATAACCAGCGACGCACCGGGCGCAACACGCGCCGCTGCTGCGCACAGCAGTTGCTGCTGAGTAACAGGGGTGAGGTAATGCAGAGTGTCGAGGATAACCACGTGCCCTTGCCATACCGGCAGTATCTCGCAGGACGTCTGCTCAAAACGAATCTCGTGATAATTTTGTGCTGCACGCTGCGCAATCTGTATTTTGTGCGCGTCGAGATCAATACCGAGATAGCCGGCGCCACGTCCGATCGCATGCAGGTAATGCGCAAACAGACCGATACCGCAACCGATATCAAGCACCGGTAGCGGAGACTCAATAATCTGTCCAGCGACAGCGGCATATACCGGATCGTTATTGAGCTTGCTGCGCACATAACCCTGTAACCAGCGTCCGGAAAAGTGCCGGGATATATGACGTAATTGCGCGGCATCCAGTACGGTGCTCAATTCGGACCCGTATCCATCAACAGCCGTTCGCATCACTGTTAAATCCCGCTGTCTTTGGCCCCACTTTACAGTAGCTGTTCACTCCGGCCGAGCGCACGTGCAGGATGCACGGGCCGGTAAGCCTGTCAGGGACGACTCTGTGAGGGTGAAGCTCACCAATCTGGCGCGCCCCTTCGGGGCCCGCCTTCGGCGGTTCAAATCAGTTCTAGGTTCGGTTCTCCATACCTCACCAAGAACTCCGGGGTCTGCCGTTCTTGGCATCCCCGTTCGGCGCATGCGCCTCACCCCGACGATTTTGTCGAACCCAACTGTATTTATGTCGTGGGTTCGAATGACCATTCAGATCAGCCAGACAAATATCCCCGCAAAAGCGGGGATAT
>JBOIAY010000216.1:0-4243 GCA_050739255.1 Gammaproteobacteria bacterium | reverse complement strand
CCGACGATGACGGCGAGAATCACGAATTGGATCGGAACGTCGTCGTTAAACCAGCGCTTTAGCATGACTCGGGATTTTCCCCAGGTACGTATTCCGGGAGCGAACGCTGCAACCGGGTTTTATGCCGGTGGAGACTCACCTCGGCATAATGCTCCGCCGTGCCCACGAGGTCAAAATAGCCGTCGCTGCCCCTGCAGCTCCAACACCTTCGCCTCGCCGAATGCTATCGAATACCGCCAGGAATTTTCAAGTGAAAAGATTCACTGGATGGTAATGTTTGGGGGGTATGAGCAAAAAATTGATTAGCGGCTTGTTGGCCTCTCCTTAATGTAATAATTCTTTTAGGGTTGGCTACGTTTTGACTCCAACCACTTCACCAGCGGATCCCACTGCTCCTGGTCCGGCCAGGAAAGGTATTCCGGCAGTTCGTGGATGCCGATACCGCGTGAATAAGCACGGATGTAGTTCTGGGTATCGCGTAGCGATGTGATGACCGGCACCTTGAGCGTGTCGAGGAAGTTTTCCAGTTCCTCGTAGATCAGCAGGTTCTCGCGCACACGATTCGCCACCACTGCGACTTTCACTTCCTTGCGTTCCACTTTGCCGACATCCAGCAGTTCGCTGATGAATTTGCCGGCTGCGGCGATGTCAATCGGCGATGGCAATACCGGCACCACCACGGTTTCAGCATGGCGAATCATCTGCGTCAGCTCGGAGCCATGCGAGCGGGCGGGAGAATCAATAATCAGGAAATCGGTATTGCGGTCGAGATGCGTCAGCCCGTGTCTGTGGGCATCCACGCCGTGGATCTTGTCACGCTCTGGCGGGCGCTTGGCGAGCCAGTCCATGCTGGAGGCCTGCGGGTCGTAGTCCGCGAGACTGATCACCGCGTCCCAGTTGCTGGCGAAATAACTGGCGATATTGGTGGCGAGCGTGGATTTCCCGCAGCCGCCTTTGGCATTGATTACCATGATCGTGCGCATGTTGCCTCCTAGAGAAATGTCCCTGTTGGTGATTCTTAGAACCTGACGCAAAACTGCTGTGCTGGGCATAACTTTGTTGCGCGCCGGCTCGAAATGCTCATGTACTGGCGTGTACACTCCGCTTTCTCGTCGCCGTGCGTCGCGTTCTGCCTGCACTCGCGACGTTTTGAGACAGGTTCTAGCCTCTTTGGCCTTGTCCAGTATAGACGCCGGAGGCGGCATGGTGCAGACCGGTCATGCCCCCAACGCCGGAGTTTGAGCGACGATGACTAACTATATAATGGGCACGCCCTCAGTTGTGTGACGAATACCCATGGCGTTCCAGGACCCGTCCGCCAGAGATATAAAGGCGCTCCTCGAGAGGGTGCGCCGCATCGCGGTGGTGGGCCTGTCGCCCAACCCGGCCCGGCCGAGCCACGGCGTGGCCCGCGCTCTGCAAGGATTTGGCTACAAGATCATCCCGGTGCGTCCGGCGGTGGAGGAAGTGCTGGGGGAGAAGGCTTATCCGGACCTGAAACATCTGCCGGGACCGGTGGACTTGGTGGACGTATTCCGCGCACCGCAACACGTGGACGCCATTGTGGAGGACTGTATCACCATCAAAGCGCCTGCTATATGGTTGCAGGAAGGCGTGGTGAATGAAGCGGCGGCGGAGCGCGCACGTCAGGCCGGCCTGTTCGTGGTCATGGATCGCTGCATATATAAGGACTACCGTGCCTTGATTGGTGGATAACCCGGATGAAAACAGCATTCAGCAAAATGGAAGGTCTCGGCAATGACTTCATGGTGATTGACGCCATGCAGCAGCCAGTGACGTTCGACACGGCGCTTGTGCGGAAGCTCGCGGATCGGCGCATCGGCGTGGGCTTCGACCAGTTGCTGGTCATCGGCAACCCCGAAAACCCTGCGCATGCGGCGCGCTTCCGCATCTACAACGCCGACGGTGGCGAGGTGGAACAGTGCGGCAACGGCGCGCGTTGCGTGAGCCGTTACCTGGTGGAGAATGGCCGAGTGGCAGAAAAAAGTTTCACCCTGGAAACCGTGGGCGGCGATTTGCAGGCGGACGTGCGGGACATCGCCAACGTGCGCGTAAACATGGGCGTGCCGGTATTCGAGCCGGCGCGCATTCCGTTCGAAGCCAACGAGCGCGCGCTGACCTATAAGCTTGAAGTGGACGGCCGCACCTACGAGATTGGCGCCGTGTCCGTGGGCAATCCGCACGCCATCCTGGACATGCCGGACTTGGACATTGCGCCGGTGGCCGAACTCGGTCCCAAAATCGAACAGCATCCGCGTTTTCCCAAGCGCGTCAACGTAAGCTTCGCGCAGTGGCTGGACCGCACCCACGTGCGGCTGCGCGTGTTCGAGCGCGGCACCGGCGAAACCCTGGCCTGCGGCACCGGCGCCTGCGCCACCGTGGTATGGGGGCGGCTCGCCGGCTGGCTGGATCAGATCGTGGAAGTGGCCCTGCGCGGCGGTAATCTCGTGATAAGCTGGAAGGGCGAAGGCGAACCCATGTGGATGAGCGGCCCCGCGAACCGGGTGTACGACGGAACCATCAATCTATGAGCATCGAGCACAAACCGGGCCTGCGTGACAACGCTGAGATCGAGCAGTCGGTCACGGACTATCTCATCACCCACCCGGATTTCTTCGAAGACCATACCGACGTACTTGCCAAGCTCAAGGTGCCGCATCCCAGCGGCCACGCCGTATCGCTTATCGAACGCCAGGTGGAAGTGCTGCGCCAGCAGCATCGCCAGATGGAACGCAAGCTGGTGGATTTGATTGAAGTGGCGCGCAGCAACGATGCGCTCATCGAACGCATTCACCGACTCGCGGTGGCGCTGCTGGAAAGTCAC
The DNA here is from genome assembly GCA_050739255.1 of Gammaproteobacteria bacterium. Classification (GTDB taxonomy): domain Bacteria; phylum Pseudomonadota; class Gammaproteobacteria; order Natronospirales; family REEB76; genus REEB76. The sequence goes on along the minus strand of JBOIAY010000216.1, from coordinate 1,398 downwards.
GCGCTGGCGGAGCGTTTGTACTCGGTGCAGGAAGAGCTGCGCAACCGTTTTGGCGCTGACGAAGTCAGCCTGTTCCTTATTAGTGATCAACCGACGAACACGGATGCCGGACCGGCGCGCTGGCTGAAACCCGACGACGATGGGCTGGAACAGTTCCGCGAATTTCTCAAGGCCGGCAAACCGTATGTTGGCCGGTTGCGCGCGCCGCAACTGGAATTCCTGTTCGGCGAACAGGCCGAACGCATCGCCTCCACCGCGCTGATGCCCCTGGGCAACAAAGGCTCACTCGGTATTCTCGCCGTGGGCAGTCATGAAGCCGACCGCTTCGGTCCCACACTTGGCACCGCCTTCCTCGCGCGCATCGGCGAACTTTTGGCGGCGGCCATCCAGCCGCTGTTGCCGGGATGACCACGGCGCTCGCCGATTCGATCCACCGTTTCATCGGACATCTTGCCCACGAACGCCGCCTTTCATCCCACACGGCGACCGCGTATCAACACGATCTCGATATCTTTCAACACTACTGTGAACAACAGGCCATCGCCGATTGGAATGACGTAGATATCCATCACGTGCGCGCCTTCGTGAGCGCGCGTCACCGTCAGGGTCTGTCACCGCGCAGCCTGCAACGTCTGTTGGCCGCCATCCGCAGTTTTTATAATTACCTGTTGCGCGAGCAATTGGTCCGCAACAATCCCGCCAACGGCGTAAGCGCGCCCAAGGCGCAAAAGCGCCTGCCCGCCACGCTGGACACGGACCAGATGGCGCAACTGTTGGAAATCCACGGTGAAACGCCGCAGGCGGTCCGCGACCGCGCCATCATGGAGCTGCTGTATTCCTCCGGGCTGCGGCTTGCGGAACTCGTCTCCATCCAGTTGCCGGATATCAGCCTCAGCGATGCCACGGTCACGGTCACCGGCAAGGGCTCGAAAACCCGTATCGTGCCGGTGGGCCGCAAGGCCATCGTGGCCTTGAACGACTGGCTTAAAGTGCGCGCGCAACTGGCGAAACCGGAAGATACCGTACTGTTCGTGGGTCCGCGCGGCGGCCCGCTGAGTCCGCGCACCCTGCAGGCACGGCTCAGACGCTGGGGCATCGCCCAGGGCGTGCAGATGGGTGTTCATCCGCACTTGTTCCGGCATTCCTTCGCCAGCCATCTGCTGGAATCCAGTGGCGACCTGCGCGCGGTGCAGGAACTCCTGGGCCACGCCAACATCAGCACCACCCAGATCTATACCCACCTTGATTTCCAGCATCTCGCCCGCACCTATGACGAAGCGCATCCCAGGGCCAGGAAAAAGACATAGTGCTGCGTGCTGAGTGCTGCGTATGGAAAAAGACATGATTCCCCGCAGCACGCAGTACACGGCACTCAGCACTTTGCTGCTTAGGTTTAGA
>JBOIAY010000215.1:0-17920 GCA_050739255.1 Gammaproteobacteria bacterium | reverse complement strand
GCGTCATTATTTCACCCGATGAAATGAACCGGCATATCGGCACCGCCATCGTGGCTCCGATGACTACCCACGGACGCGAATATCCATCCCGCGTGCCGGTTTTATTCCAGCGGAAACGCGGTCAGATTGTGCTGGATCAGATCCGCACCGTGGACAAGCAGCGTTTGGTAAAGCATCTCGGAAAGCTGAACGCGCCGACCGCCAGCCGGGTATTGACTGTGTTGAGCGAGTTATTTGCGCGCTAGTTTCAACTGGCATCCAATATATAGACTACCAATCCCCTTCGACTTTCTTTTCCAGCGGGGACTTAAATCCAAAGATTGGGCGTACCAACCGGAATGCGCAACTCCATGTCGTCATCACGCATTTACCTTTACGCCACTTTCCTGGCAGCGCTGATCCTGACGGTGCTTGCCTACCTGCCGGGCCTACACGGCCCGTTCGTGTTCGACGACATCACCAACATCGTGCAGGACAAGGCACTGGCGATGCATAGCCTGGCGTGGAACCAGCTCCTGCACGCGGCGTTATCTTCCGACGCCGGCCCGTTGCGGCGTCCGCTGAGCATGCTGAGTTTTGCGCTGAACAGCTATTTCAGCGGCCTGGATGCCACCGCGTTCAAGATCACCAATCTCGTCATTCACCTCTTGAATGGCGTGCTGGTGTTCGTGCTGCTGCGGCAGATCGTGGGGCACTGGTCGGAAAGGAAAATCATCGCATCCGGCGCAGTGGCCGGCTGGCTGCCGCTGCTGTGCGCGGCGGTATGGCTGCTGCATCCGCTGAACCTGACCGCGGTGCTGTTTGTGGTGCAGCGCGAAACCAGCCTGTGCTCGTTGTTCATCCTACTGGGTTGCGTGCTGTACACGCATGGACGATTGCGCATGCTGGCAGGTCAATCCGGATGGCTGTGGCTGTATATCGGTACCGCCGTCACCGGTGTGCTGGCCATTCTCAGCAAGGAAACCGGCTTGCTGTTGCCGGTGTATCTGCTGGTCATCGAATTGTGCGTGTTCCGTTTCGGATCTGGCAACGCTACGGGCAATCTCAGTACTCCCCTCGCAAGCGCCCCTCACCCCCGCCCTCTCCCCGCCAATGCGGGGCGAGGGAGTAATTTTGGCGGCCGCTCCCACAAGATTGGTTTGGGCATTTTCTTCGGATTATTCCTGGTGCTGCCGCTGTGTCTCGGCTTGATATGGCTGTTCGGGATTCACCACGGCGCGCCCCTGAGTTACACGGGCCGGGATTTCACTCTGGGCGAACGGCTGCTCACGGAAACCCGTGTGCTCTGGGATTACATCCGCTGGACGCTGTTCCCGCGTCTGCCGGACCTCGGCCTGTACCACGACGACATTCCGCTCTCCACCGGCCTGCTGACGCCCGTCACAACATTGTTGTCCATCCTCGGACTCGTGGCACTGGCCGCGACCGCGATACTTACCTGGCCTAAACGCCCGTGGATAGCATTCGGCATTCTCTGGTTCTTCACCGGGCAACTGCTGGAATCCACAGTCTGGCCGCTGGAGATCGCCTTCGAACAGCGCAATTACCTGGCGGATCTCGGCATCCTGTTCGCGGTGTTCGGTTTCATTCTCACGATACGTTCGCGCGTGCTGAACCTGCATTACCGCATCGGCATCCTGGTGATCGTGCTGCTTACCTTCGGCGCAGTGACCGTCATGCGTGCCTATGTCTGGCGCAGCAACATGTCGCTGGTGGAAACCCAGGCGGCGAATCATCCCCGCTCGCCGTATGCGACCTATGCGCTGGGACAAGAGCTGACCAATCTGGTATTGGCCGGGGAAAAGAAACTATTGCCGGAAGCGAAAGCCGCCCTGGCACATTCGGTGTCACTGCCGAACTCCGGCATCATCGCCGGCGCGGCGCTGGCGCTGCTGGAAAGCCAGGCTACCGGCGACAACGACCCGGCGAATTTCGCGCGCATGGCCAGGCGGCTGCGCACCCATCCCATCAGCGCTTCCGACCAGCAGGGGCTGGTGAGTCTGGTGCAATGCGAAAATGCGGATAACTGTCATTTCCCGCCGGACGCGCTGCGCTCCCTGTTCGACGCGGCTCTGGCGAATCCACGTCTGAGGAACAATGGCAGCACCTACGCCAATATTCTTACTGACTATGGCAATTATCTCGGCTCCGGCCCGAACAGGAATCTGCAGAAAAGCCGTGCACTCATGCAGCGGGCCGCCGAAGCGGCGCCCGGCATCCCGCAATACTGGATTAATGTGGTGGTGGTGGACATCGCGCTTCAGGATCCGGCACTGGCCGAACGCGATCTCCGGAAAGTCATGGTGCTCAACAAACTAGGCAACCTGGATTCGGTAATTTCCGACTTTCAGAAACGCATTGCCGAACTCAAGCAGACACCGGCAGGCGTGCCGCCGGTAAACGGCCACGGGCAAAAGGCCTCCGCCGCTGCGACCCGGCATTGAAGAATGTTATATTGCCAGCCCATCAGGGCTCCGAGCCGTTCCCATGCCTGAACACGCCCAGCCGCTCAGCATCATCCTGCCCGCCAAGAACGAAGCCGCGGCATTGCCGGAATTGCTGGCAAGCCTGCGTAAGCTGTACGCACAGGCTGAACTGATCGTGGTGGACGACGGCTCCAGCGATGACACCGGCCGCATCGCTGCGGCTCACAGCGCACATGTGGTGCGGCATCCGTATTCGATGGGCAATGGCGCCGCTATCAAATCCGGCGCGCGCGCGGCAACCGGTGATGTACTGGTATTCATGGATGCCGACGGCCAGCATGACATAAACGACATCCCCGTATTATTGGAAAAACTGCAATCCGGCTACGACATGGTGGTCGGGGCGCGCAACAGTCACTCGCAGGCCTCCCTCGGCAGGAACGTTGCGAATCGCCTCTACAACCGACTCGCGAGTTGGGTGGTGGGCCACCGTATTTCGGACCTGACCTCGGGTTTTCGCGCCGTCCGGGCGGATCAATTCCGCGAATTTCTGCATCTTCTGCCGAACGGCTTTTCCTATCCCACCACCATCACCATGGCGTTCTTCCGCGCCGGTTACGGCGTAGACTATGCGCCCATTACCGCTAGCCGGCGCCTCGGCAAAAGCCATATACGCCCCTTGCACGACGGCCTGCGTTTCCTGCTGATCATTTTCAAGGTTGGCACCCTGTATTCACCCCTCAAGATTTTCCTTCCCATCAGTGTCATCTTTTTTCTGCTCGGGCTCGGGCGTTATCTTTATACTTTTATCAACACACATCAATTCACCGTAATGAGCGCGTTACTATTTATTATGTCGGTACTCGTATTCCTGATTGGCTTAGTGTCCGAACAGATCACCAACCTGCTGTTCACTACCCGGCAGCAACGCTAAATCAAGGCAAACCACATAGGCTCAAATTTCAATTGAGATCTAACGCTTACTGGAGGTCACCTTGTTTTTTCTAAAGAATACTAGCCGCAGCAAAGCCGATCTGGCCATAAATAACGGATTCCCTACGTCCTTTAAGGGCAGTGCGTTGTCTCCGGTAAAGTTGTACTTGATGAAATTTGACTTTGATCTTCACTACTTACTCGGTCACTTTCATGTGTGAGGTCAGACAATGAAGGCAGTAATTCTGGCTGGTGGCCTTGGCACGCGGCTGAGCGAGGAAACCGCCACGCGCCCCAAACCCATGGTGGAGATCGGTGGCATGCCGGTTTTGTGGCACCTTCTGAAGATCTACTCACATCACGGTATAAATGACTTCATCATTTGCCTGGGTTACAAGGGCTACATAATCAAGGAATACTTTGCAAACTACTTCCTGCACATGTCCGATGTCACCATAGACCTCTCTACGAACAAGCTTGACGTGCATCACAAGCACGCCGAACCCTGGCGAATTACGCTTGTGGATACCGGCGAGCAGACGCAAACGGGTGGACGCTTAAAACGTGTCAGTGATTATCTCGACGGGGATACCTTCTGTTTCACTTATGGCGATGGCCTTGCTGACATCGACATCACTAAAGAAATCACATTCCACAAGTCAAATGGCAGTTTGGCAACAATGTGCGCAGTGCGCCCGCCAGGTCGGTTTGGCTCGATAGATATTAAAGACAATCGCATCACACGGTTCGAAGAAAAGCCTTCCGGCGATGGCTCCTGGATCAATGGTGGCTTCTTCGTTCTGGAACACGGAGTGTTCAGTTATATCAAGGATGACTACACGATTTGGGAGCGCGATCCGTTAGAAAAACTTGCAAAAAATGGCCAGATATCCGCCTATACTCATCAAGGATTCTGGCAGCCCATGGACACGCTGCGCGATAAAATCAAGCTGGAAGGGTTGTGGCAAAGTGGCCACGCCCCCTGGAAAATCTGGCCTTGAACAAACTGTTTGGAGGCATCTACTCCGGGCGCCGGGTTCTTGTCACCGGCCACACCGGCTTCAAAGGCTCATGGTTGTGCCTCTGGTTAACCACACTCGGCGCACATGTCACTGGACTTGCACTGGTGCCGGATACCAACCCTTCGCACTGGAATTTGCTTGACCTTAAAGAAGTATGCGGCCTACATGTGGATCTGCGTGATGGAGAAGTGGTGCGTCGAACTCTTGAACAGATCCAGCCGGAAATCATCTTTCATCTGGCCGCGCAGCCTCTGGTTCGACGCAGTTATAGCGAACCAGTAATCACCTTTGATACCAACGTGCTCGGATTGGTGCACTTGTTTGAAGCAGTTCGAACCACACCGTCAGTACGCGCATTGATTAACGCCACTACGGACAAGGTCTACCTGGAACACCCGACTGCTGCTGGCTACCGAGAAGACCATCCGCTGGGTGGACATGATCCGTACAGCACCTCGAAGGCCTGTGCCGAACTAGTGACCGAGTGCTACCGCAAGAGTTTCTTCGCTGACTCAGGACCACGCGTAGCGACCGCACGCGCAGGCAACGTCATCGGCGGCGGCGATTGGTCGAAGCATCGCTTGGTGCCGGATCTGGTGCGGGCTGCCTCCACGGGTGGAGTACTACAAATTCGCAATCCCGATGCTGTTCGCCCATGGCAGCATGTACTGGAGCCTTTATCGGCCTACCTTCGACTCGGGCAAGCATTGCTTATCGGCGATCCGGTCGAAGGTCCATGGAACTTCGGGCCAGCGGCCGACGCCACCTTCCCAGTGCGGGCGTTAGTTGCGCAGATGCAGGCGCAATGGCCCGGTCTGCAGGTCGAGCATCAACGTGGACCGCAGCCACACGAGGCAAAGATCTTGCGCCTGGACTGTTCGAAGGCTGCCAGGGAGCTCGCTTGGCGTTCCGTCTGGAATGCCGCTGATACGCTTCGATATACGAGCGCCTGGTACCGCGCTTGGTACGAGCATGGCCAGATACGCAGCAGCGAACACCTGCAAGACTACGTGACCGCTGCCCGCGCCGCTGGGTTAGGGTGGGCTGCATGAAATTCCATCACACTCCACTTGCCGGCTTGATGGTCGTCGAAACAACACCTATCCAGGATGAGCGTGGCCGGTTCGCCCGCGTATTCTGCGAAGCCGAATGCGCCGAATTGCGGCCCAACCTGCATTTGACACAAATCAATCTCTCCAGTACCTCGCACAAGGGCACGGTCCGCGGCATGCATTTTCAATATCCACCGGCAGCCGAAGTCAAAATGATCCGATGCTTGCGTGGCTGCGTCTTCGACGTCGCCGTTGATCTGCGTGCTGGTTCAGCATCCTTTCTGCACTACCATGGCGTCGAATTAAGTGCAGATAATTCGATGCAATTCTTCATACCGGAAGGATTTGCGCACGGTTTCCAGACACTCACCGACGATGTACAGTTGATGTATCTGCATACCGCCACGTGGGACCAAGCGCACGAGGGTAGCGTTCGTTATGACGACCCCGCCTTGGCCATCGCCTGGCCATTACCTGTAACGCAGATTTCCGACAAGGATCGGAACCTGCCTTTGCTGACTGCCACGTTTTCCGGTATCCGGTTATGAAGTGCCGCTTCTGCGCCACATCATTGAAGGATGTGTTCCTGGATCTCGGCAGCGCGCCACCTTCGAATGGCTTCCTGACTGCAGATACACTCAGCGCGCCGGAAACCTGGTACCCCCTGAAATTGTTTACCTGCGGAAAGTGTCATTTAGTGCAGGCTGATGAAGTGCAATCACACACGGCATTGTTCTCTTCCGATTATGTTTATTACTCCTCATTCTCGCGGACATGGCTGACACATGCCGAACGCTACGTCAATGAAGTCGTCCCCCGACTTGGGTTGAACCGCAACAGCCTGGCAATGGAGATCGCGTCCAACGACGGCTATCTTCTGCAATACATAGCCGCTAAGGGCATTCCCTGTATCGGCATTGAACCTACTGCCGGCACGGCCAAGGCAGCGCGTGAGAAAGGCATCGACACGCTGGAAAGTTTCTTCGGCAATGACTATGCCCGTGAGTTCGTGCGCGAACGACGCCCAGCGGACTTGATCATTGCCAACAACGTGCTGGCGCACGTACCTGATCTCAACGACTTTGTCGCCGGTCTCAGCGTGGCCCTTACCGAGCAGGGCACGATTACACTTGAGTTTCCGCACTTGATGGAACTGGTTGAAAAACGCCAATTTGATACGGTCTACCACGAACACTTCTCGTATTTCTCATTTCATACTGCGCAGCAGATTTTTGCCGCACATGGTTTGCGCATTTGGGACGTCGAGCAGTTACCCACACACGGTGGCTCACTGCGCATTTGGGCCGCACACGAACATAGTCAACACGCTAAGACTCCGAGAATCGCCGCACTACTAGCACTGGAAACAGCAGCAGGCATGCAGGAGACCGCCTATTACCATGGTTTTCAGGCTAAAGCCGATGTGGTCAAAAACGACTGTCTGTGTTTTCTGCTGGAGCAACGGCGGGCCGGGCACAAAATAGCTGGCTATGGTGCAGCAGCTAAAGGCAATACGCTGCTGAACTACGCGGGGGTAAAATCCGATTTGCTTCCGTACGTGGTGGACGCGTCACCGCATAAACAGGGCCAGTGGCTTCCAGGTTCACGGATTCCTGTCGTTGCCGAATCCGGGCTCAGAACAGACAAGCCTGATTGCGTGCTGATTTTGCCGTGGAACCTGCGCGAGGAAATCGTCGCCCAGCTCAGCTATATTCGGGAATGGGGTGGTCGCTTCGTTACAATAATTCCACAACTGGAAGTATTTTAAATGAAGGTGGCAGTCACCGGAGCCACCGGTTTCATTGGGTGTCATGTCGTTCGTGAACTATTGTTGAGAGGCATTGAAGTCGTGTTCGCATCCCACACGCCAAAAACATTGTTCCCTGAGAGTAGCGCCATTACATACATTGCACTGGATATGGACGAATGCACAACAGATACTTTTAACCGACTGGGCCGACCCGACATACTGCTGCACTTGGCTTGGGGTGGTCTGCCAAATTATCAATCCGAAACACACTTGAATCACGAACTCCCAAGACAAACCGCATTTCTCAAATCTTGCATACAGTCGGGACTGAAGCGCCTGGTAGTCACAGGCACCTGCCTGGAATATGGTATGCAGTCCGGCATGTTGCATGAAGACTTGCCGGCGCTGCCGTGCACAGCTTACGGTCAGGCCAAAGATCAGTTGCGGCAATATTTACGGGGTCTTGAATCTCGCAGTGATTTGCAACTCACGTGGCTCCGTTTGTTTTATCTATATGGTCCCGGCCAAGCGCCGACGTCACTGTACTCACAATTACGGACTGCCCTCGCCGAGGGTCGCATGGAATTCCCCATGTCACCGGGTGATCAATTACGTGACTTCCTTCCGGTTGAGACCGCCGCATCATATATCTGCGAGATAGCATTGCGTGACCGCAGCGCCGAGCTGGTGAATATCTGTAGCGGCGCACCCCGGAAAGTTTCCGATTTAGTTCAAGATTGGTTGCGTGACTGGCACGCTGAGATACACCTCAAGATTGGTGTTTACCCATACCCCGATTACGAACCACGGGCGTTTTGGGGAAGTAAACAAAGGCTCGATTCCCTGATAGTTTAATCGCACATATATTACGTCACGAGGGGAGATAAATGACCAGCTTTCAAGAGGAATCAAAGCGACGGATTCAGGGCTTTCGCGAGAACGCACAGCTTCAATCTGACACTCGTGCATTTGTGCGCTCATCGAACGAAGCAAAATACTCCTATAACTTCTTTTGGCAAGGCAGGCCGATTATCCAATACCCACAGGACATTATGGCAATACAGGAGTTGGTCTGGGCAGTTCGCCCGGACTTGATAATCGAAACCGGTATTGCTCATGGTGGTTCATTGGTACTTAGTGCCTCACTGTTAACATTATTGGACTATTACAATGCCATAGAAACGGGTAGCTTTCTTGATCCGCAAGCACCTAAACGGAAAGTCCTCGGAGTGGATATAGACATTCGTGCGCATAATCGCGCGGCAATTGAAGCGCATCCTTTATCGAATTGCATAGAAATGATTCAGGGCTCGTCGATTGCACCGGAAATCATCGCACAAGTTATCCGGATTGCATCGGGCTTTGAACGTATTATGGTATTGCTGGACTCCAATCACACACATAAACATGTGCTTGCCGAACTCGAAGCCTATGCACCATTAGTTTCACGCGGCAGCTACTGTGTGGTGTTCGATTCAGTGGTCGAGGATCTACCCGAGGGATTTTACCCAGATCGCGATTGGGGCCCCGACAATAACCCAAAAACCGCTTTACACGAGTATCTGCGTCAGCTCCACGATGCAGGTAGAAATGCTGCTGACGGTGCACCACTTCATTTCACCATAGATAAGGATATTGACGACAAGCTTCTGATTACTGTTGCCCCCGACGGCTATTTGCGGCGAATCTAACGCACAGCGAATGCGTGTACTGCGGACAAATATCCTCGCCAACTACGCAGGACAGGTATGGATGGCGCTGATGGGGGTGGTCTTTGTGCCACTCTACATCCGTGCGCTCGGCATGGAAGCCTTTGGTCTGGTTGGGCTCATGTTGAGCATCCAGGCGCTGTCCATGCTGCTCGATCTTGGTATGGGCGGTGCGCTGAATCGGGAGCTTGCCCGTCGTACCCACACTATTTCCTCCGCCCATACCCTAGCCGATCTCGTGCGCACGTTTGAATGGCTGGTCTGGCCGATTGCACTGCTGATCGCTGTCGCGATCTGGTTTGCCAGCAGTCCGTTGGCAAATCATTGGTTGCATCCTGAACACTTGAGCCGCGCAGAAACCGCGCATGCCATTGCCATCATGGGATTGGCGGTGGCGCTGCAATGGCCGAGCAGTTTCTATTCCAACGGCCTATCCGGGCTTGAACGGCAACCGGTGTTGAATACGATCAACGCCGGATTCGCTACCCTGCGCGGCGCTGGCGTCCTCGCCGTGCTCTACTGGATTGCTCCTACGATCACGGCATTCATGTGGTGGTATGCGGCCATGGGGGCTTGCCAATCTCTGGTATCGGCCGCTGTGCTGTGGCATTTGTTGCCTTCTAGCGCGCATAGTCGCCCAAAATTCCGGTCGGAAGAACTTCGCGCCACTGGCCGATTCGCTGGCGGACTCGTCGCAATCACCGCGTTATCGGTCGCAGTCACGCAGCTTGACCGTATCGTGCTATCAGCCATGCGCCCACTGGTGGAACTTGGTTATTTCAGCCTCGCGCTCAGCGTGGCCGCAGGCATGGGCCGCATGATTCAACCCATGTTCAATGCACTTTATCCACGCTACAGCAAACTGGTCTCACTCGGAGAGGACAAAGCACTGACCTATCTCTACCATCTGAGTAACCAGTATCTGTGCGTAGTAGTAGCAGCGATATCAATAGTACTGATACTTTTCTCGAAAGATGTGATCTATTTATGGACGGGTGACATCGCCACAGCAACAAAGGTGGCTTTACCACTCTCGATCCTGGTTGCTGGAACGGCACTCAACGGGCTGATGAACCTCCCTTATGCATTACAGCTTGCGCATGGCTGGACACGACTCACAGTCTGGGCAAACATGGTTGCGCTAATCCTTGGCATACCCTTTTGCATATGGGCTGTTGGACACTACGGAATTATTGGCGCCGCCTGCCTGTGGTTCGCAATCAACTTTGGATTTGTTGCCATCGCCATACCGTTAATGCATCGTCGTTATATGCGTGGCGAGATGGCCAAGTGGTATTTACAGGATATACTGCCGCCTTTCGTTGCGGCAGTTGCAGTTGGCCTGCTCATGCGATGGCTGATCCCAGTGCTATCGCGGAACTTGCAAGGCATTATTCAACTGGCCCTCATAAGCGGTATCACCCTGGGCGCTTCAGCAATTGCATCTCCGGCTGTGCGCATAACGATAAAACAGAAATTCCTGAATAGGACTCCCTGACTGCGATGCGCAAGCATCGTTACAGATATCTTGAAAAATGACCATACTTTCTTCGAAGACTGAACCGTTTATACACCAACGTTCGCTCTGCCAAACGATAGGCACGTGAATATAACGCTTGCAGAAATGATACTTTTACGCACGCTTTGGTCAATCCACCAAGAATGAGCGAACGGAAATTATTCTGAAAATATTCGGAAAGAATACCCGCCGCCTCTCCACTGAATTCATAATCCTTCTTGGCCAACGCTGCAGCACCCCGCCGGTACAACATCCGCTGTGCATTAGAACGCATTCCCTGCTCGATTGCGTGCCTGTCTTTGTCACTCAATCCATCTGCCTTGCTCACGCTCTTCATCATCCCTTGCCATCCTGGCCAGACGCGCTGTAAAGATGATGTTTCGCTGTAAGACTCCGGATGGAGCAAAAAAAGCGCGCCTGGATGTTTTGAAACTATAAACGGATTACGTGATGCATTCCTGAGCAGATACTCGATGTCAGACGGTCCCTGCAATTGCTCATTCAACGGTCCAACCTGATCTATGACCCTTCTCCGAAAAAGCACACTTGTCCAGCAAGGCATGCTGCCTTTAATCATCTGCAGCACGCCTTCTGGAGGAGTAAACAACCCGGTCCTCGGCCAATCCGCAACACGGGCAGTATAAAAAGTACCATCAGATGTCATTGATATTGTTACCCCGCACCAGAAAGCTGCTTCGGGAAACTCTTCGAAATCTCTTACCGCTGTTTCATAAAAACCTGGTAGTAGTACGTCATCGTCTGAAAGAAAGGAAAAAAATTGGGTGATAACGTGAGATAGTCCATATTGAAAATTTGCCATGCCACCTATATTTTTTTCATGGCAGAAATACTTGACTCGCGAATCTTTAGCGGCGAACTCAGCGACAATAGCTGAAGTCTCATCACCTGATGCATTGTCATAAACGCATACCTGCAACGATGGTCCTGTCTGTGCAAGCGCACTTACAATTGCACGACGCAAGAACTTTGGCCGCTTATAAGTCGGAATTATTGTGGTAATTACAGGTACCGATGGATCTGACATACGGAATAATAATTTCACTGATGTGGGAACCGTTACCATATTTCCTTTTTCTAAGCAGCAATCAACCTATGCAAATGGAGCTTCCATCTTGTATTCTACGGTATTCTGTAGCTTGTTACCAAGCATTATCGATTACTACGACTTCCATCACGGACGCCAATAATCATGCTTCGTAGTTGCGAGCGGCGCCGCTGGTCGAAAATTATAAACGTCAGGACCGTAAGCAAGAGTTTTGCCAGCGCCCATATCTTCCATACTTTCGGCACATAGTGTCGCCGCATCAGTCTCACGGCATTACGGAACAGATAGTAGTGCCGTTGTGGCGAGCGCTTTGGCCAGATTCGCCAGCCAAACCACCAGAAACGGAGGCTTTGCTCGCCCATCCTGTGTTGAAAGGTAATGTCAGGGACTCCGTATAATCCATAGCCTGCAGCAAGCACGCGGAATGCCCATTCGGTATCCACATGGTCAATAAAGAAATCCTCTTCGAACCCGCCGAGTTTGTTAAAAAGTGTCAATGGCAACAAGGTCCCGCTGCCGTTGAGATTGGCGAGCGGAACCGGCGCGTGGCTGTCCGGCCCAGGAAATTTTCGCACCCAGCGCCAGCCGGTGATCTGATGGAAGCCATATTCTAGTCCCGTGGAAACATCAAGCAGCCGCGGCCCGATGCAGCAGGCTTTGCCAAACGCCGCGGCGATCGGATCATAACGTGCGATCAACCGTTCCACTCCATCAATGCCGGGTTCCGTGTCCTGATCGAGCAGCAGCAGAAACTCGCATGCAGGCTGCGTTTGCTGCGCGTATCGTGCACCCTGATTCAGCGCGGCAGGTAATCCCAGATTGCTATCGTTCTGCAATAACACGGCTCCGTGGTCTGCCGCCACACGCCGTATGTGTCTGCGCAGTTCCAGCTGCGATGCGTTGTCGACAATCACCTTCAGCGCCGACGCCGGCAGTTGGCTAAGTTGTCGGTCAAGAATCTCAAGATCCGGATTGTAGGTGACAGAAACAACCGCGACGGTGGAGGAATCGGCATCAGCCCGCTGGCTGCCTGTTGCGGATGAACCGGATGTCACAGATGGTGGGTGTGTCACAGTGTACGATCTGGCGGCCGGATGGTTTGCGCGGCCTGCCGCAAATGGTGGAATTCATAAATCAGGGTCGGGATGATGCGGCGCAACGGTTCAAGCATGGCATCGGGAATCATGCGGAGCAGACGGGTGCCGGCAGAATGTGGACGCTCTATCGCGAATGTCTCGCGCCATGCCTCGATACAAAGGTTGCGGCAGCGGAACCCCGCGTCAGTCAGCAGTCTTTCGAGTTGCCGCATCTGCAACGGCTCGCAATCGTAGAAGGTGCCCCTGCGCATCGTGCGCAGATAGGGTGTGCGCCAGGCGTGCGGCAGCCAACTCAGGAAGGCGAGATGGTAATGCGGCTCCACCAGCATCCAGCGATTGGGCACGGCGAGATAACCCACGCCATCGGGGCGCAGGACACGACTCAACTCGGCAAGGTGGGCACGCTGCGCCCGCTGATCACCGACATGCTCGATGACGTGATTGCTCAACACGATATCGAAGGCGGCATCCGGGTACGGCAAATCCGTGCCTTGCACGCGCTTGAACCGATAGCCCTCGGTGATCAGACGATTGTCATGCAAATCCACCGCGTCCACTTCGCAGCGCCGTTCGGGATGTGTGCCGAAGTAACTCGCGATGCCGCCGGATCCGGTACCGACTTCGAGCATCCGAAAAGGCTGCGGACGCTCGGCGAGATGCAACAACCGTTCGATCTTGAGCCCCTTCCAGCGTCGCGAGGGCAGATCGAGGACGACGTGTGGTTGGCGCTGGGGAATTGAAGTTTCCATCACGATTCCCCAATCACGGCCGGTGCCGGGTCCAGCCGGTTCAATATCCGGCGTAATTTTGCACCAAACCTGTCCCAGGCTAAACCAAGTGCAAATTGCCGGCATTTTTCGCGGCTTACTTCGGTTGCGCCCTCCGCAAGAACCTGCTGCACGCGCCGCGCGAACTGCGCGTAGTCACCGGCCGGCACCAGCCAGCCGGATTGTCCGTCGGCGACCGCATCGCTGACACCGCCAACCGCAAAGGCGATCGTTGGCAAACCGTGCGCGGCGGCTTCAATCGCGACCATGCCAAAGCCCTCTACATCGCCCGGAAGACTGCGTACCGGAAACACCAGCACATCTGCCGCCTGGTAGGCCGCAGACAAAACCGAATCGTCGAAGGCGCCAAGGATGCGTACGTTGTCTTTGAGTCCGATACTGCTTGCGACGTGCATGATGCGCTGCCCCATTCCGGCTCCGCTGCCCGTCAACGCATGCGGCGCTTCGTCGCCGACCACAAGCAGGATCGCATCGGAATAGGTCGCCGTGATCGCCGGTAACGAACGCTCGATGAATTCCAGCAGCCCCTTGCGCGGCGTCAGCCGTCCGACCGACAGCAGCAACTTGCGTTCGCCCAAATCGTGACGCCGACGAAACTCCATCGCTGCGGCTGGATCATGTTTTTCTGGAAGTTCAACACCGGGGTTCAAGACTGTTGTGCGTGCGGACGGTATGCCGATGTGCGCAGCCAGATCCGCGGTGTGGCGGCTGTTCGCGATGCACAGATCCATGCGACGCAGAAACGGACGCCAGATTAAACGATAGACCGGATGTGCCGCGACCAAATCGAGGCCGTGGACATAGACAACAGCATGCGCGCCACACAGTCGCGCAGCGATAAAAGTGATCGGCGCAGTCAGGCCGCTGCCAGCAACAATGCAATCTGGCCGGCGTTTACGCGCCAGTTGTACGGTGCGCATGCACGCAATGGACAGGAAACGCCAGAGCGGACGATGCGGTATCTCTTCGACATACGACACGGTAGGCAGTTGTGCACGGCAGCCGGAAGGACCCACCACGTCCACCTCAAACGCCTTGGCAAGTTCGAGTGCGAGGTGCAGGTTCAGGCGCTCCATGCCGCCGAGCAGAGGCGGCAGGTTGCGTGTAACCAGCAGAATTTTTTTCCGCGCAGGAGTTGCGAGCATGGTGATGTCAGGTGTCATCGCGACCATTGTTACCCACGAGCTGACACAGTAGTACCCTGAGCTTTGCTGCAATGCGGGAAACTTCTTCACGCGCCGCCGGTCGGCAGTATTCAGCCGCCTGTCCGAGTCCCCGCCGGACGAACCCGCGGCTGGACGCAGGATACCAGCCCGGCCGGTCCGCTCAGCCCGCGCCAGGCTCAGGTTTCTCACCAGCTTTGCGCTGCAGGCCCCCGCCCCAGTTGGAGATTTTGGGCTAATACACTACTATCTAAGGCCGTTGACCCGGGTTTCGGGTCCACAGACAAAGCAGGAATCACTAAGGATATGGCAACTACCTCAGTCAGAGTGAATCTGATTGGCTTGCCCCGGCGGCTGGTGGCGGACGGCGTGCTCAGCGAAGCCCAGGCGCTGGAGGCCCAACGGGAAGCAATTCAGGAAAAACTGCTGCTGATTTCCCATCTGGTCCGCAACAAGAAAATCGATGCCCGGATATTGGCCAGTGCCGCCGCCGACGAGTTCGGCGTGCCGGTGCTGGATCTGGATGCCGTGGATCTGGCCCAGGCGCCTCTCAAGGAGATGGAGGCCCCGCTCATCGAGAAATACCATGTACTGCCGTTGTTCCGCCGCGGCCGCAAGATTTTCGTGGGCGTATCCGACCCGGCGAACCTGCAGGCGCTCGACGAGATCAAATTCAAGACCGGCCTCACCGTGGACGCGGTGGTGGTGGAAGAAGACAAGCTGGGACGCGCCATTGACAAGACGCTGCGCCAGATGGACACCGGCATGTCCGATCTCGACGAGGATCTGGGCAACCTGGAAATCGGCGGCGGCGACGAAGTACAGACTTTAGACGAAGAAAACACCGATATTGACGATGCGCCCGTGGTCCGATTCGTCAACAAGATCATGCTCGACGCCATCAACAAATTGGCCTCGGACATCCATTTTGAACCTTACGAAAAGTTCTACCGCATCCGCCTGCGCCAGGACGGCATCCTGCACGAAGTGGCGCAACCACCGGTTGTGCTGGCCATGAAGATCGCGGCGCGCCTCAAGGTGATGGCGCGCCTGGATATTTCCGAGCGCCGCATTCCCCAGGACGGCCGCATCAAACTCAAGCTCTCCAAGACACGCGCCATTGATTTTCGCGTCAACACCTGCCCCACCCTGTGGGGCGAAAAGATCGTGCTGCGCATCCTCGATCCCGCCACCGCGCGGCTCGGCATTGACGCGCTCGGTTACGAGGAGTTCCAGAAAGAACTATATTTGCAGGCTCTGGCGCGCCCCTATGGAATGATCCTGGTAACCGGCCCCACCGGCAGCGGCAAGACGGTTTCGCTGTACACCGGTGTCAACATTCTCAACACCCAGGACCGGAACATCTGCACGGCGGAAGACCCGGTGGAAATCCAGTTGCCGGGCGTCAGCCAGGTAAACGTACATCCCAAAGTCGGGCTGAATTTCGCTACCTCGCTGCGCGCTTTTTTGCGCCAGGATCCGGACGTGATTCTGGTGGGCGAAATCCGTGACTTGGAAACCGCGGAGATTGCGGTCAAAGCCGCCCAAACGGGCCACCTGGTGCTGTCCACGCTGCACACCAACGATGCGCCCAAGACGCTTTCGCGTCTCGTGGACATCGGCGTGGCGCCCTATTCCATCGCCACGGCGGTCAATCTCATCATTGCGCAGCGGTTGGCGCGCAAACTCTGCTCCAACTGCAAACGCCCGGTGAAAATCCCGGCGGAAGCCTTGCTCAAGGAAGGCTTCACGGACGCGGACATCAAAGCCGGCGTGGAAATCTACGAGCCGGTAGGCTGTGATCAGTGCACCGACGGCTACAAGGGCCGCACCGGCGTCTATCAGGTCATGCCAGTCTCCGAGACCATCGGCCGCATCATCATGGAAGGCGGCGGCGCCCTGCAGATCGCGGAGCAGGCGGACAAAGAGGGCGTATGGGACTTGCACAAGTCTGGGCTGAACAAGGTCAAGGCCGGCATCATCAGCCTCGTGGAACTGAACCGCGTCACCACCGAATAGTCAGTCGAAAAAGCAGGTAAGCGTCATGGCAATCGCAGCAGTCAAGCAATCCAACTTCTTTTGGGAAGGCACCGACAAAAAAGGTTCCCGCATCAAGGGCAAAACCATGTCCTCCAGCGAATCCGCGGTCAAGGCGGATCTGCGGCGCCAGGGCATCATGCCCATCCGGATTCGCAAGGAAAGTTTCCTGTCGGCCATGGGGCGCGGCAAACGCATCAAGCCGAGCGACATCGCGTTTTTCAGCCGTCAGTTGGCCACCATGATGACGGCGGGCGTGCCGCTGGTGCAGGCCATAGACATCATCGGCCGCGGCCATGCCAATCCGCGCATGCGCGACATGGTGCTCGGCATCAAGAACGACGTGGAGTCCGGAAATACCCTGGCAGATTCGCTCGCCAAGGAACCGCTGTATTTCGACAACCTGTTTGTCAATCTGGTCCGTGCCGGCGAGCATTCCGGCTCCCTGGAAACCCTGCTGAGCAGAATCGCCACCTACAAGGAAAAAACCGAAGCCATCAAGAAGAAAATCAAGAAGGCCATGTTCTATCCGGCGGCGGTGATCGTGGTGGCTATCGTGGTCACCGCTATCCTGCTGATCTTCGTGATTCCCGAGTTCCAGTCCCTGTTCAGCAGCGCCGGCGCCGCCCTACCGGCCTTCACCCAGATGGTGGTCAATCTGTCGAAGTCCGTGCGCACGGAAGGCTGGCTCTATCTCATCGTCATCATCGCCATCATCGTGGGCTTCATCCAGGGGCGCAAACGCTCGGCGCGCTTTCGCGAATTCCTGGACCATGTGGTGCTGAAAATTCCGGTCATCGGCATGATTCTCACCAAGGCCTGCATCGCGCGCTTTACCCGCACCCTGTCCACCATGTTCGCCGCGGGTGTCAACCTGGTGGAAGCGCTGGGCTCGGTGGCGGGCGCCACCGGCAACATCATTTACGAAAAAGCCACCCTCAGGATGCGCGACCAGGTGTCCACCGGCCAGCAATTGAATCTGGCCATGGCCCAGAGCGGTATTTTCCCGCACACGGTGGTACAGATGATCGCCATCGGCGAGGAAGCCGGCTCCATTGACACTATGGCTTCCAAGGTGGCGGATTTCTACGAGGAAGAAGTGGACAACGCGGTGGACAGCATGTCGAGTCTCATGGAGCCGTTCATCATGGTGATCCTGGGCATCCTGGTGGGCGGCTTGGTGGTGGCCATGTATCTGCCCATCTTCAATCTCGGCAACGCATTCTGAACGCCACACTGTCATCACAGGGGCGCCATGGGCGCCCCTTTTCTTAATCGCACCCACAGGTTCGCGGCATGAGCCTGGTGTCTTTCCTTGAGGCCACGCCGCCAGCGCTGGTCGCAGTCACGGTCTGCCT
>JBOIAY010000214.1:0-11565 GCA_050739255.1 Gammaproteobacteria bacterium | reverse complement strand
GATAAATTCTTACGCACAGCACACAGAACACAGCACTCAGCACATCTTAATCTATATACAGCGAGGAAACGGATTCCTCCTCGCTCACACGGCGCATGGTTTCAGCCAGCAGCTCCGCGATGCTCAGTTGCCGTATCTTGCGGCAAGCCTCGGACTTGCCGCGCAACGGGATGGTGTCCGTCACCACCAGTTCGTCCAAAGCCGAAGCCTCGATGTTCTCGATGGCCTTGCCGGAGAGAACCGGATGGGTAATGTACGCCATCACCTTGGCTGCACCCTGCTCTTTCAGCGCCTTGGCGGCGAGACACAAGGTGCCCGCTGTATCCACCAAGTCATCCACGATGACGCAAGTCTTGTTCGCTACTTCACCGATGATGTTCATCACCTGCGCTTCATTGGGCCGCGGCCGACGTTTGTCTATGATGGCGAGCTCCGCGTCATCCAGGCGTTTCGCCAGTGCTCTTGCCCTGACCACGCCACCCACGTCGGGCGACACCACGATCAGGTTCTTGAGTTTCTGTTTCCACACGTCACCCAGCAATACCGGCGACGCATACACATTGTCCACCGGGATGTCGAAGAATCCCTGGATTTGATCCGCGTGCAAATCCACCGTCAGCACGCGATTCACGCCCGCAGACACCACCATATTGGCCACCAGCTTCGCGGTGATGGGCACGCGCGCGGCACGCTGGCGCCGGTCCTGGCGGGCGTAACCGAAATACGGCACCACTGCGGTGACGCGCGAAGCCGAAGCGCGCCGCAGCGCATCGGCCATCACCAGCAACTCCATGAGGTTGTCGCTGGTGGGCGGACAGGTGGATTGCACGATGAATACGTCGCGGCCACGCACGTTTTCCATCAGTTCCACCGCGACTTCGCCGTCGCTGAAACGGCCCACCTGCGCCTTGCCCAGGGACAAATGCAGATGGCTGGCGATCCTGTCTGCCAGCTTCGGATTGGCGTTGCCCGCGAACACCATCATGCTGATTGCTGACACGGCGCCCTCGCTTGGTATTCAGTCACACCGGAACGCACAACGCGTTCCGAAAACCGTTCCGTTTGGCTGGGGCGCCAGGAATCGAACCTGGGATGGCGGGATCAAAACCCGCTGCCTTACCGCTTGGCTACGCCCCAATTTTAGAACCTATCTCAAAGCTGCTGCGCTTGGCATAACTTTGTTGTGCACCGCGTTCTGTCCGCGCTTTTGGTCAGGAAGACCTTATGCCGCAGAGGGCATGGACACCCGAAAGCGGCCGCGACGTTTTGAGATAGGTTCTACCGGTCTTCTGCCGCCGCCAGCCGCTCCGGCAAGGGTGAGCGATTGCGCCCCACGGGAACGAATACCGGTCAACCCTGGAGCAAGTTCGCCTTCGCCCACATAAAAGCGCGCTATTGTGATTGGAGTGGAATTTCGTGTCAAATCAGGGGCCTGGAAAATCCCGCGGGTGGCGATTTCACAGGCGGGTTGCACCTCCCATGCCCGGATTTAGGCGGCTCCACCGGCGTCAGGATCTCGCCGATGCCCCCGGCCGCATGGCCCTGCACCAATACCGGCACATCCGCACCCGGTTCCAGACCAAGCTGGGCAAGTTGAAGCGTGAGATGGCGCAGTCATTGTTTATTTGCAGGCGTATTGCTGACAGCCGGACCCACCTGCCAGTGATTGATCGCCACCTTGATGCGCACCTGGTCACGCCGGATCAGCAGACGAGTGGGGAGATCATAGCCGCCGAAGCTGGCGTAATCCTGATAATCCACTTTCCAATCGCGCTGCATGAGCGTCACCAGATGACCGCGGGCATCCACGGTCTTGGTGAATGGTGTGCCCGGATCCGGCAGACCCAGCAACCAGTAACGCATACTCAACACCGGCAGCGGTACATGCAGGCGCTCGGCAAAATCCTGTTCAGGCTCGGTGCTGATGAAATCATCGCCGCGGGAACTGCGCACCCACAAGGCACTGGAATCGCCACGCACTTCCAGGCTTCCTGCGCCGAACGGGCCACGGAAACTGAAGACCATGACATCACCCTGCTGTTTCCAGTCCATCGAGCCGCTGCCGCCGTCCTTGCCGTTGACGATGCCCACGCGACCCTGCAATTCCCAGTCCGTCAGCATTCCGAGTCGTGCGCGCCGTGCTTGCCAGGCAGTTTCGTTGGGAGGCCCTACGGGCGCGGTGCCCGGCACGCTCGCACAGCCGGCCAGCAGCAGAATGCCGATTGAAAATACTCCACGAAACTTCATGGCGAGAACCGCGGACCGAGCTTGAGGAGTGTCGGGTCTTCGGGGTGCTGCCTGAGCGCGCTGCTCCACACGCCGCGCGCTTCTTGTTTGTCACCCGCCGCCCACAAGGCTTCGGTCAAGTGCGCGGCTACTTCCGGGTCGGCAAGTTGCGCGTAGGCCTTGCGCAGATAATCGAGCGCCTGTGGATAATTGCCAAGCCGGTATTCCACCCACCCCATGCTGTCTATGATGGCGGGGTCGTCGGGTTTGAGTTGCAGAGCCTTCTCTATATATATGCGCGCTTCCTGATACCGGGTGGAATGCACCGCGAGCGTATAGCCCAGGGCATTCAGTGCGTCGGCATTGTCCGGTTGCCGGCTCAGAATTATGTGCAAATCGCTTTCAGCGGCGACCGCATTACCCAAGGTATCCTGCAGCAGGGCACGTCCATACAGCAGGTCGCCGTTATCGGGATTCTCCGCCAGCGCCTGATCAAAAATCTTGAGGGCGGTCTGGTTGTCGCCCGCGTTGCTGAACAGTTGCGCTTCCGCGAGACGGAATTGCACTGCGTCATCGGGGTCGGCAGCAGCAATATTGTCAATATACTCGCGTGCCGCATTGGGTTTGCCTTGCTCGATCAAAACACGCGCAATGCCAATCTGGGCGGACAGCCAATGTTCGCCGCCATCCACTTGCTGATAGCGTCGCAATGCCTCGGGATACTGCTTCGACAGTTCAGCGGTATTGCCCAGGAAAAACCAGGCATCGTTGTTGCGCTGTCCTGTGCCGAGCAGGCGCATGAAATATCCGTGGGCTTGAGTAAGTTGATTGGCTTGCAATGCCAGCAGACCCAGGTAATACAGGGCTTCAGGGTTGCGGGGATGTTGTCCGAGAATAGCGGTGAATTCGGTCTGAGATTGAGTGTTCTGTCCTGCTTGAGCCAGCAATGCTCCATAGGCCAAGTGCAAACCGGTGTTGCCGGGTTCCGCCTGTGCCCGTGCCTTGAGCATCATCAAGGCTTCAGAATTTTGGCCGGCTGCCACCAACGCCCGGGCTTCCAATACCACCGCTTCATCCCAGCCCGGCTTGATAGCCAGCGCGCGCCGCGACTCGTCAATCGCGAGCGTTGGCTTGCTGTAGTGCAGGGCTAGGCGGCCCAGGGCGAAATGCGCTTCGGCTGATTGCGGCCGGGCAGCCGCAAGTTTTCGCATCACCGGCAGCGCTTGCCCGGCATCGGCTTCCTCACCCAGTAGCTGGCCGATGACCGCCAGATTCTCGCCGGGCACATCCCGCAGCAGGCTTTCAAACTCGCTGACAGCGGCATCCACGTTGTCCATGCGGGTATTCAGGATTGCCTCAAAATGCCGTGCGGTCTTGTCCTTTGGCGCCAGTGTCCGCCAGCGCTGACTCAATTCCAGCGCCAAACGGTCATCGCCGGCTTGATATGCCAGGATTGTTGCCTGTTCAGCCAGCGTAGGATCGACACTCGACTGCGCGGCCCGTGCATACTGCCCCGCGGCTATTTCACTTTCACCGCGCTGCAGCGCCAGTTCGCCCATGAAAACGTGGTAGGTCAGCGCCTGTTCCGGAGTGCTGAAGGCGGCAGACGAAGCCGGGTGTGCGGCTGACGGACTGCGCGCCGGTGCGGCGGCACAACCCGCCAACACCAGCGCCGCACACGCGAGACTGGTATTAAAATGCATCCTCATGGGGTTCCGCTCAATGATTACCTGCCTGTCCACTATACTCCGCAGCGGCGCGCCGACACAGGCTTCCCCAAGGTAAGCGCTTGTTACTGCCGGCAAATTCGCCCAGAATTTGCCTCCCTGCCCGAACCGAAGTCCCATGCCCTTCTTCACCCTTGGAATCAGCCATGCCACCGCGCCTGTCGCCATACGGGAACGTCTGAGCTTTGCCGTCGAACAGATTCCGGATGCATTGCGGGAATTAACCGGGCTCGCCGGCGTGGAAGAAGCCGCGATTCTGTCCACCTGCAACCGCACCGAGATCTATGTCCATCTGGAAACCGGTTCAGAGGCACAACTGGCTGATTGGCTCACGCACATGCGCAGCCCCGATGATCCCGGCGTGCGCGAACGCTTTTACATCCACGATGACGAAGCCGCGGCACGGCATCTGTTCCGCGTGGCCTGTGGCCTGGATTCCATGATCCTCGGCGAACCGCAGATTCTCGGCCAGATCAAGGACGCGTATGAGTTGGCAAAACGCAATGGCAGCGCCGGCAATCATCTGCATCGGTTATTCCAGTATGCATTCGCGGTTGCAAAACAGGTACGTACCGAGACACGCATCGGTGATAACCCGGTGTCCGTGGCGTATGCGACTGTGCACCTGGCGCGGCAGATTTTTGCGGATTTCAGCAAGCTCACGCCGCTATTGATCGGTGCCGGCGAGACTATCGAACTGGTGTCACAGTATCTGCATAAACAGGGTACACAGCGCATGATCATCGCAAACCGCACTCACGCGCGTGCGCACCAACTTGCGGAGAAGTTCGGCGGATACGCCATCGGCCTGCATGAAATCCCGGCGCATCTTGCTGAAGCCGATATCGTGATTGCCTCCAGCGGCAGCCCGGAGCCAATCATCAGCTGCGCCGTAGTGGTCGATGCGCTCAAGACACGCAAGCGGCGTCCGGTGCTCATGATGGATATCGCGGTGCCGCGCGACATTGACCCTGCCGTGGCTGAACTGGCCGATGTGTACCTATTCACTATTGATGACCTGCATAGCGTGGTGGAAAATAATCTGCGTTCCCGCCAGGATGCGGCGCGTGAAGCGGAAATCATCATTGAAGCACAGGCAGCACAGTTCATGGAGCAGGTACGTGGTCTGGATGCGGTGCCGACCATCCGCGCGGTGCGCGACAACGCGGCGACACTTCGGGACCACACCCTGGGGCAGGCGCGGCATTTGCTGGCGGGTGGCGCAAGCCCGGAAGAGGCGCTGAATTTTCTCGCGGAAACGCTTACCAAGCGGCTGTTGCACGCGCCTACTGCGTATTTGCGTCAAGCCGCCAACGAAGGCCGTGATCACATCATTCGTCAGGCGCATGAACTTTTCGGCCTGAAAAACAAGGATAAAGATATGGACAAGCCGTCGTGATGTGACTCTGAGGATATCAGAGGTGCCGAGATGGCCACTATTCAGCATTACAGCAGGACACCAGCTTGAAAGACTCCATCCGTCAGAAACTTGAACGACTTGTCGCCCGTCATGAGGAGTTGGCTGCGTTGCTGGCCAGCCCGGCGGTGATAGGCTATCAACGACAATTCCGGGAGCTGTCCCGCGAATACGCGCGTCTGGATGCCTTGGTCACGTATTATCGCGATTACGCCGGTGCGGAAGCCGACGCACACGCCGCCGAGGCCTTGGCGCAGGACAACGATGTGGCCATGCGGCATCTGGCGCTGGAAGAAAAGCGTGCCGCCGATGCGCGCCTCGCGGCACTGGAACCTGAATTGATCAAACTGCTGCTGCCGAAAGACCCGCACGACGACAGCAATATTTTCCTGGAGATCCGCGCCGGCACCGGCGGCGATGAAGCCGCGCTGTTCGCCGGCGATCTGGTCCGCATGTATGCCCGCTATGCCGAGGCACAGCGCTGGACAATGGAAATCCTGAGCGAGAGCCCCGGCGAGCACGGTGGCTACAAGGAGATCATTTCCCGTGTGGTGGGCCAAGGTGCGTATTCAAGGTTGAAATTCGAATCCGGCACACATCGCGTGCAGCGCGTGCCGGAAACTGAGGCCCAGGGGCGGATCCATACCTCCGCCTGCACCGTGGCGATCCTGCCGGAAGTGGAGGCGGTAGACGATGTGGACATTAATCCGGCGGATTTGAAAGTGGATACCTACCGGTCCAGCGGCGCCGGCGGCCAGCATGTGAACAAGACCGATTCCGCCATCCGCATCACGCATCTGCCGAGCGGTATCGTGGTGGAATGCCAGGACGAACGCTCCCAGCACAAGAACCGTGCCCGCGCTATGTCGCTGCTCCGAGCGAAATTACTGGCAGCGGAGCAGGAAAAGCAAGCCACCGCCCAGGCGCAGTCACGCAAGCTCCAGGTCGGCAGCGGCGACCGTTCGGAGCGCATTCGCACCTATAACTTTCCCCAAGGGCGCGTCACCGATCATCGCGTCAATCTGACGCTCTATAAACTGGATGAAATTCTCCAAGGCAAGCTGGATGACCTGATCGTACCGCTCATGAATGAACATCAGGCGGAGGAACTGGCGGCCGTGACGATTCAGTGATTTTCTGCACGTACCTTTAGTTTGCGGTATTGCAAGTAACAAACCGAAAGTACATAGCACCAGACGATCCCGCCCACCAACGGCATGAGCCCGTAGTCATACCATGGATTCGCCAGTGACGGCGCGGACGGAACCTGTCCCGTACCCAGTTGATGCACAGCGCTCATGATATCGGGCCAGCCCGCGATGACATCGTAGATGAACAGTACGATGGCCGGTACCGAAATCACCACGGATGTCCGCCACCAGTGCGGCCAAGTCAAGAGATGGCTGTAACCGAGCACATCCAGCACATTCTTGCGATCCAGCACCGCCGCATAGGCAAAGAATGCAAGCGTCGTGCCCAGGATGATACCGGGCACGATGAAGAATATGAATCCGGCCCAGGACGCGATGTTGTACAGCAAATCACCGATGAGAATGGCCGGCGCGGCGCGAATACCGATACGTAGTGCCTGCCCGTAAGACAGTGTGCTTCCAGTCGTGAACGCATCCAGTTTGCTGATGGCCCCGCCAAAAAGCGCACTTTCCACCAACCAAGCCACGATGGTCACGATGAACGTCATCGCGCTAATACTGCCGGTAAACAGTCCGCCACCGGCGAAGGCATCGGGCGCCACATCCACGATACAGGCAATCCACAGCGGCAGAAAAATCACCGGCAGTGCCCTCAAAAACAAGCGCCAACCTTCATCCAGTGTAGCGCCGATGGGCAAGGTCCCGGATATGTCCACTGACTTGGTCAAAAGAACTCAGGCCTGTACGGCGGCGGTTGGCGTGATTTTATGCGTGTGTCGCACACGAAGATCGCGGTACAGCACGTAGAGTATCCCGGCAATAAACGGTGACAAGATGGCCGCAGCCACCAGTCTGAGCACGCCCTTCACCAGGAGGGTTCGCCCGGTGTCCACGGACTCAAGCAAAGGCAGCCAGTGAACGAATGGCAACATGACGGCTACCGCAATCACCACGATCACGATGAACGTGACCAGCAATACCAAAAACGTGCGCCACCAGTTCCGGAATACCAGTGCGCAACTGTAATTCAGGGCACTGACCGGACCCTTGCCGTCCAGGACGATGGCAAACTGGAAAAAAAGCAGATTGACGATGATAAACAGGGCAGCGGCGATTACACACGTCTGAGTGGCGGCGATTGCGGCGCCATGTCCGAGTATGGCACCCAACACTGCGCCAAGAATCGTCCCAATAAGGGCGGCGATGAAAATACCAATGAGCATGGTAATGCCAAACAGAATGCCGGACAGCACCAATACAGGCAGTTTGCGCACTGCAAAGGTCAATTCATGCGCCGGCAGTATGCCCTGAGCCACGGAATCAATACGGCGGATAAACAATGCGTTGACGAATGAACTCAGAACAAGCACCAGCAGTTCAAGCAGCAGCATATAGCCAATGAAATTTCCTTGCTTGAATAGCTGCAGCAAAGACTCGGGAGTGACTGCCGTATTGCCAAGCTTTTCGGCCAGGTAAAGGGTCGGCAGCAGGCTGATAAACCCAAGCAAGCTAGCCAGAACAAACAGCCGCCGGAAACCCGCCCGGCCCAGTGCGATGCCCCTGGACCAGATTCTCGCAGGTGACTGGGTGGTGGAATTCAATTCAAGCATGCACGATTCCCGGAAGATGGTTTTGAATGAGTGCCGCAGTGTGCCTGACCGGACAAGACCGCCGCAAGCGTTGCCCAAAGCACCGGCATATTCCGGAAGGGAGCAGGACCAGCATCCGCTAACACGATGGTCCATGTTTTTGTGCAATAAACTGGTTGATAATCGGTACTGCGTTCTCATCCAGCCACGGGGTGTAATCGCACCAACGTCGTCGCGTACAACCCACGCGCGGCCCTTGTGCCAGTGCCGGCTTTGTGGAGGCGCCCGTAACAGGTTGTTGAAAAACAACCTGTTAGCCGGGTACAGAGGTGCGAAGTACTACTCAGCGCGGCGCCACAGAAAGTCTCCCATAACGGTTGGCAAGTCTCGCCGCAACACAACGATCTCCGTCCTTCAGCGGCCGTGGTGCGATCGCTTGAACACGCGTGCCTACCATGCCATGTGGTTACAAAACTCAAACGAGCCGACTCCCCAGAAGGCAGTGCGGATATGCAACCCCATGATTATAAAAAGAAAATAAATAAACCCGCCCCAAACCTGCAAGTCTGCTCGCGATTCGCTAGAATCTGCGCCCGATCGTACGGTTTGCAAACAAATCGTCGAGTAGTATCATGCGCTTACGTTTTTTCTGGCACATTACATTTGGTGGTGAATAATCATGAATAAGTACGTTGTTGTCCTCTCTGCCGCAGCTCTGGTCCTCGGCGTGGCCGCCTGCAGCAAGACCGAGAATGCCGCTTCACAAGCCTCACAGGCTGCCTCCTCGGCGGCTGCGAGCGCAACACACGCCGCTGCGGCGGTGACACATGCTGCGGCCGCGATGACGCATGCTATGGCTCCAGCGTCCAGCATGGCGCCGGCAGCATCCACGAATCCCTGAAAAAAACCTGACCGGCCAGGGCCGGACAAGCTTTTCACAATCCACCCAGGTGGACGGGAAGGGAGTGAATGAGCAAGGGCGGGCCCTCAGGCCCGCCTTTTCTTGTTTAGAAAGCGAGCGCCTGCTCCAGGTCCGCTCGCAGGTCCGCGACATCCTCGACACCCACTGACAAGCGCACCAGCGAATCGCTGACGCCCAGTGCAGTGCGTGTTTCATGCGGAACCGAGGCGTGCGTCATAATTCCGGGGTGCTCAATGAGACTTTCCACGCCGCCCAGACTTTCGGCCAACGTGAACAGTTCGCAGCGCTCCAAAAAGCGCCGTGACTCTGCTTCGCCGCCTTTGAGAAATACCGTGAGCATGCCGCCGGACGTGCGCATCTGCGTTTTCGCCAGCGCGTGTTGAGGATGGCTGGGCAATCCTGGGTATGCCACACGCTCCACCCGCGGATGCTTTTCCAGCCAACCCGCCAGTTCCAGCGCATTGCTGGCGTGACGTTCCATGCGCAGCGCCAGGGTTTTAAGACCGCGCAGCGCCAGGAAACTGTCAAACGGTCCAGCCACGGCACCCACGGAATTCTGCAAGAACGCCATCTGCTCGGCCAGTTCGGCAGAATCATTCACGACCACCATGCCGCCCACGATATCGGAATGGCCGTTGAGATACTTGGTGGCGGAATGCATGACTAGGTCGAAACCGTATTCGATGGGCCGCTGGTTGTAGGGTGACGCAAAGGTGTTATCGCACGCCGTCAATACCTTGTGTTTGCGCGCCATGTCCGCGACCATTGCAAGATCCACCAGTTTCAGCAACGGATTGGTAGGCGTCTCCACCCAGATCAATCTAGTTTCAGGAAGAATGGCGTTTTCAAACCTTCTGCGATCGCGCAAATCCACGAAACTGAACTTGAGGCCGGCGGAGCGCTTGCGCACGCGTTCGAACAGGCGATACGTGCCGCCGTACAAGTCATCCATGGCGATCACATGGCTGCCGGAATCCAGTAGATCCAGGATGGTGGCCGTGGCCGCCATGCCGGAAGCAAAGGCGAAGCCACGCGTACCGCTCTCCAGGTCCGCGACACAGCGTTCATATGCCATTCGCGTCGGGTTCTGGCTGCGTGAATATTCGTAACCCTTGTGCCGGCCGGGACTTTCCTGGGCGTAGGTGGAGGTGGCGTAGATGGGCTGCATCACCGCGCCGGTCAACGGATCCGGCGATTGGCCGGCATGGATGGCGCGAGTGGCGAAACCGGATTTTTTTCCTGAAGATTGCATTGCGTTTACCTTTCACGGATTGTGGAAAGCGGCGGTCACCGCCGCGATTCAAGCTTGTGGAATCAATGTTGCAAGCGCAAACGATTCAGAAGATCGCTGCGGGTCACCAGTCCCAGGAATTCATCGCCGTTCATCACCGCTGCAGCTGTTTCCTGTTCCAGCAATGAGTACAGATCCGCTACTTTTCGGTTCACTTGGATGCGCGGGAAGTCCGCATCGAGCGCCGTGCTCACTTCCTGGGTAAACCCGCGCGGATCGTCACGCACTGCCTGAATGAGATCAATCTCGGTCACTGCGCCGAGGAACTGCTTGCCGTCTATTACAGGCAACTGGGAAATTCCGTTGTTGCGCATGCGCGTATGGGCAGTGGCAAAGGTATCCGCCGGACCCACATACACTGTGGCGCGTTCCCAATATGGCCGGCCCACGTAATCGCCCAGATCACCGCGCTTCGGCCGCTCCATGAAACCCTGCTCGATCATCCAGAAATCGTTGTAGAGCTTGGACAGATACTTGTTGCCGGTATCCGCGCCCAAGGTCACTACGCGCTTGGCAATTTTCTGCGCACGGCAGTAACGCAGGGCAGCGGCGATCAAAGTCCCGGACGACGAACCCAGCAGCATACCTTCCTTGCGCAACACTTCGCGTGCGACTGCGAAGGATTCGCTGTCGGGAATAGTATAGGCATGCTTTACCACTGACAGATCGCAGATGTCGGGGATGAAATCCTCGCCGATGCCTTCCACCAGCCATGCACCCTTCTCGCCCAACTTGCCGGTGCGAATGTATTCCGCCAATACCGAACCCTGCGGATCCGCCAGCACCATTTCCACCTGCGGCGCCACACGCCGGAAATAATGACCAATGCCGGTGAGCGTGCCACTGGAGCCCACACCCGCCACCACCGCGTCGAGCCTGTGTCCCATCTGCTCCCAGATTTCCGGGCCGGTGGTGGTTTCGTGGGCCTTCACGTTGTCGGGATTACCAAACTGGTTGATGAAATACGCGCCCTGCTCCTGGGCCATGCGTTTCGCCAGATCCTGGTAATACTCCGGATGACCTTTGCTCACATCGGAGCGGGTCAGCACCACTTCCGCGCCCATGGCGCGCAGGTTGAAAATTTTTTCCTGACTCATCTTGTCGGGAATCACCAGGATCAGACGATAGCCTTTCTGGGCCGCCACCAGCGCGAGACCCAGGCCGGTATTGCCGGCGGTAGCCTCGATGATGGTGCCGCCGGGTTTGAGGTCGCCGCGTTTCTCTGCTTCCGCGATCATGGAC
>JBOIAY010000213.1:0-5207 GCA_050739255.1 Gammaproteobacteria bacterium | reverse complement strand
TGCTCGCGATTCAATCCACGCGCACATTATCAACAGGAGGTGAGACATGAGAGTCGAACTCACTGAAGTGCTCTGGCTGGACGAGCAGCACGAAATTTCCCTGGTGGAACTCGCGCATCTGTCTGGGCTTGCCGAAACCGAACTCCAGGAGCTGGTGGATTGCGGCGCCATCACACCACTGCAGCCGGAAGCCCCGGCCTGGACCTTCGGTGCTGATTGTGTAACGGCAGCCAGAACGGCCGCGCGTCTGCGCCGCGACTTCGATCTGGACAGCCAGGGGCTAGCTTTGGCCCTGACCCTGATTGAGCATGTAAACGCGCTTGAAGCACGGTTGCGCCGGCTCGATGCGCAACTGCCACACCGGATTGGTTGAGCGCGCGTTGCAATTGTAAAGACAGCACGTATCCAGACATATTGTACGAATACACGATCACCTGAAAATGGCGGCTACAGGATCCGAAAGTAGACGCCGTGTTAAATGACATGTCAGCGTTGGAGTTCCGGCAGCGGATTCATGGCGCTGTCGCGGGCAGCGGCTGGCCCGGCAGCGGCAAGCCGGCTTGCTTGCACAAGGCGACGAAGCGCGAGTCGTGCTGGT
This sequence comes from Gammaproteobacteria bacterium, assembly GCA_050739255.1. Classification (GTDB taxonomy): domain Bacteria; phylum Pseudomonadota; class Gammaproteobacteria; order Natronospirales; family REEB76; genus REEB76. The sequence continues at coordinate 4,609 of JBOIAY010000213.1, read as the reverse complement.
AGGCTAGCACGAAGGGATCGCTAAGCAGGCTGGTGATAAAATTAGGGTCGTGCTGCTTCCAAGCGCGCTCCAACCAGTCGAACATCTTCTTGGATTGCTTGCGCAGCGCATATAGGTCGGCGACGAGATAAGGTTGGGTCTTGCCGTTCCTGGCAATATATCCCTGCAAGGCTGCATCGGCCTGTTTGCGATCTGGCCCAACCTGTTTCGCCAACACCCGTGCCCACGGTCCGTACACCGGATCGGTTTCTTTCTGGGCGTCGCGCAGCGCGGCGGCGACATTGCCGCGCAGGATAGCGATCTGCACCAAGGTCGTGTACAGCCCCGGAAAATCGGGTTGCAAAGCCAGCGCCTTGCGTGTGGCCTGCTCGGCGCCGTCGAGCTGGTGTTCCCCCAACAGCGTGGTACCCAGGTTGGCATACCAATCGGCACGTAGTGGATCGGTAGCGATGGCTTTGCGCATCAGCTCGGCCGCCGGCTGCAGTTGCCCAGCGTTCGCAAGCCCGCCGGCCAGGAAACTCATGGTGTTACCATCGTTCGGCGCCAGCGCCAACGCCCATTTGAACTCGGCCAGCGCACCCACGACATCCTCATCCACGACCCCCAGCAAGTAACCACGCACGAAATGGGACACCGCGGCGTTCGGCGCCAGCTCCTGCGCGTGGTGCGCGGCCACGCGGGCTTGCGTGTAGGCTTGCTGTTGCGCGTCGCCGGTCAGATCCTGCCCCAGATTGACAGAGGCATTGGACAGTACGCTCCAGGCATAGGCGTAGTTTGGATCGAACTTGAGCGCCTGCTTGAGCAGCACGATGCCTTGTCGGAAGCCGGCGTCGGTGTTGTTCCGGGCGAGTGCGCGCCCTTGCAGCATGAGCCGGTAGGCCTCGACATTGCCGTTGGGTGGCTTGTCGTCGGAGACGATGGCTTTACCTAGCAGCTTGATCTTGAGTACCGCGGCCACCGCCTGACCGATCTGCGACTGGATCGCGAACACGTCCTTCAGTTGCTCATCGTAGCTGTGCGACCACACGTTGCTACCGTCCTTCGTCCGAATCAAGCTGACGATGACGCGGATGCGCTCGCCCTGCTGGAACACCGAACCCTGGATCAAGTGGGCTACGCCCAAGGCGGCGCCGATCTGCGCCGGACTGTCCTTAGGAATTACGGAACTTGAAACTGGAATACTTGCCGATCACCTTCAGCCCGCTGATCTGGGTGAGATCGGAAATCAGCTCCTCGGACAGGCCATCGGAGAAGTATTGCTGCTTCGGATCGCCGCTTTCGTTGGCTAGCGGCAGCACGGCGACAGACGCGGCCGGGATTGTAGTTGCGGTAACCGATCCGGGAGTAGCAGTGTGTGATTCGGCCAGCGCCTCGGCCTTCATATAACGTACATTGGCTCGCCACAGAAAGATGCCTGAGAGGATTACCAGCGCCACGATCACCAGAGTGAGCACCGACCCCAATCTCCAGCGCAGATGCTGCCAATGGGAGAACTTCTCGGGGTTTTCCTTCGAGGGCGGGATGAACATCCAGCCAAGCACGAGCACCACCGGAAACAGCAAGGCTACGCCCGCAATCACGAAGCGCACGTCCGCCCGCGACAATCCGATATCCGGGAACACCGCATTCGCGGCCTGGATCAGAATATACGCGACGATGGCATAGGCACTCGCCACCCGGAAGGTATGGTGGCGCTTTAGGCGGGCCATGAGGCTCAAGGGTTCGTCTGTCATCGGGTTCCCCGCCTTTGAAGAGCGATTTACTATAACGCGGAACAAACGTTTAAACTGAATACTATAATACTCACTCCTCACCCCTTTCAGGCTACGTAATCCTGCTCCGCCTGAAAGCCCAGGATTGCCATCCATGGCACCCCACTCATCGCTTCGCGATTCGCCTTCTCCCGCAAGGGGAGAAGGAGTAAATCAAGGATTGCGGGTCTGTCCGTTACCAAGCCCTCTGAATTTGCATGGCGGAGGCTGTTTCCGGCATAATGCCCGCCCTCCCGACCCGGTCGCTCTCGGCCATGGCCGAGAGCCCTTGCTCCACCGCTTTGACGGGGAGCCGGTAAGTCCACAAGGAGTTTTCTTTGAGACACTACGAAATCGTGTTTCTGGTCCACCCTGACCAGAGCGAACAGGTGCCCGCGATGATCGAGCGTTACCGCACGATGATCGAGTCCGAGGGCGGCAAGATTCACCGCGTCGAGGACTGGGGCCGCCGCCAGCTCGCGTATCCCATCGCCAAAGTCCACAAGGCCCATTACGCGCTCATGAACATCGAGTGCGGCCAGGCCACGCTCAACGAACTCATCGGCATGTTCCGCTTCAACGACGCGGTACTGCGCCACCTGGTGGTGCGCCGTGACGCAGCCGTCACCGAGCCGTCGCCGCTCATCAAGCCGAAAGAAGAAAAGGAAGAGCGCATCGAGCGCTTTGACGCCGATGAGGACGACAGCAGCCGCGACGATGAAACTCCGCTTGCGGAGACCGTGAGCACCGAGCAGGCTTGAGCATCGAAACCGAATATTGAGGATTAAGATCATGTCACAGTTTTTTCGCAAGCGTAAATTCTGCCGTTTCACGGCGGAAGGTGTCGAGGAGATAGATTACAAGGACATCGGCACGCTCAAGGCCTATGTCACCGAGACCGGCAAGATCGTGCCAAGCCGCATCACCGGCACACGCGCGTTCTATCAGCGTCAGTTGTCGCTGGCGGTGAAGCGCGCACGCTTCCTGGCGCTGCTGCCCTACACTGACCAGCACTGAGGCGGGAGACAGCCATGGAAGTAATCCTTTTGCAGAAAGTCGAGAAACTGGGAAGCCTGGGCGACAAGGTAAAAGTGAGCCCCGGTTATGGCCGCAATTTCCTGATTCCCCAGGGCAAGGCCAAGGCGGCCACGGCGCAAAATATCGCCGACTTCGAGAAGCGCCGCAACGAACTGGAGAAGCATGCCGCGGATGCGCTGATCTCCTCGCAGGCGCGCAAGCGCGAGCTGGAAGGCAAGGTCATCAGCATCAGCGCCAAGGCGGGTAACGAGGGCAAGCTCTTCGGCTCGGTGGGCACGGTGGATATTTCCGAAGCCCTGACCGCGAGCGGCACCGCGGTGGAGCGCAAGGAAGTGCGCATGCCGAGAGGCCCGATCCGCGTGGCCGGCGAGCACAAGGTGGAAATCCATCTGCACACGGATGTGAACATCGAGATCACCGTCAACGTGGTAGCCGAAGAGTAGATTGATTAAATAGCAGTCGGTCTGCGCGCGGCGGCTCCGGCCGCCGCAACCGTTTTCAGCAACCGCGCGGTGTCCATCGCATAAAGTTGCAAGCCACGCATTCACTCCCTTACAGTCTCCTCACCCGCACACTGATACCAAACCAGCCACTATGCCGGGAGCCGTCAAGAGTCTCGATACCCATGCCAGCGCGACGCTGGAAGCCATACGCACGCCACCGCATTCGGTAGAGGCCGAGCAGGCGGTGCTTGGCGGGCTGATGCTGGATAACCTGACTTGGGAGCAGGTGGCAGACCGTGTGCAGGAAGACGATTTCTACCGCCAGGACCATCGCCTCCTGTTCCGCGCCATCGCCGAACTCACCAACAGCAACTCGCCTTTCGATGCCGTGACCCTGTCTGAATGGCTGCAAAGCCGCGGCCAGCTAGAACAGGCGGGCGGCCTTGCCTATCTCGCCACGCTTGCCCGTGACACGCCCACGGCCGCGAACGTGCGTGCCTATGCCGATATCGTGCGCGAGCGCTCGGTACTGCGGCAGTTGATCCGCGTCGGCGGTGAGCTGGCGGAAGCCGCGTATCGGCCGGAAGGCCGGGACACACTCGAGCTGATTGAATTCGCCGAGCATCAGGTGTTCGAAATCGCCGAGCACGGCGGCCGTCTCAAGAAAAATTTCAGACAAATCAGCGAGCTGCTGTCAGAGGCCGTAGACCGTCTCGATGCGTTGATGCATGCGAACAGCCCGGTAACGGGCCTCGCCACCGGGCTCGACAAATTCGACGAAATGACCGCGGGCTTGCAGAGCGGTGATCTCATCATCGTGGCGGGCCGCCCTTCCATGGGCAAGTCCGCCCTTGCAACAAATATCGCTGAATACTGTGCCTGCCGTCCAGAGAAACCGGTGCCGACCGCCATCTTCAGCATGGAAATGTCCGGCGAGCAACTGGCTATGCGACTCATCTCCTCGTTGGGGCGCATTGACCAGCAAAAGGTGCGCACGGGCCAGCTGAACAAGGAAGATTGGCAGCGGGTCAGCTCCGCGATTGCCATCATGTCGAAAGCGCCCCTGTTCATAGATGATGCCGGCGCGCTTACCCCCACGGAACTACGCGCGCGCGCGCGACGTCTGAAACGCGAGCATGACATCGGTCTGATGGTGGTGGATTATCTGCAACTCATGCACGTGCCGGGCACGCGTGAGAATCGCGCCACGGAAATTTCCGAAATATGCCGCAGCCTGAAATCACTGGCCAGGGAATTGAACATCCCGGTGGTCGCCTTGTCGCAGCTCAATCGCAGCCTGGAACAGCGCCCCGACAAGCGGCCTATCATGTCGGACTTGCGTGAATCCGGTTCCATCGAGCAGGACGCCGACGTGAT
>JBOIAY010000212.1:0-30791 GCA_050739255.1 Gammaproteobacteria bacterium | reverse complement strand
ATGCGCAAGACCGTGAAACGTGCCCACCCACATGGCGCGCACCGGCTGGGCCAGAATCTGCTCGATGCGGCCGCGCATTTCGCCCGCCGCCTTGTTGGTGAAGGTTACGGCGAGAATGCCGAAGGGCGACACCTGCTCCACCTGGATCAGCCAGGCGATGCGATGCACCAGCACACGGGTCTTGCCACTGCCCGCACCCGCCAGCACCAGCACCGGTTTCGCTTCCGCCGTTACCGCCTCGCGCTGGGCGGGGTTCAGGGAATCCAGTAACGGTGTGACATCCATGGCCACATTTTAACAGAGCGCATTCATGGACTTGGCCGCTGTATGGTTTTTATGCAACGCGCGACGCTTGGAGGGGAATCTGCCAAGCTGATAATTGACGACGATGCGTGTACACTCCGGCCACGCATTCGGACACTCCTATGACTCCTGCTTTCTCGATAACCCGGCGTTCACCCGCGCATCAGCGCTGGAGCCTCGACGACATTCCCTGGCAAAGCATTGACCGAAACGCGCTCGCGGACGGGGAAATGCTTTTTTATCTGGTGACCACTGCCTCGTTCATCGAAACCGCCACCGATACCTACGCGCGCAATCTCATCGAGTACTACGCTGGTGACGCGGAAGCGACCGCGTGGCTGGAGCAGCATTGGCAGCACGAGGAACTGCAGCACGGCCGCGCGCTCAAGCGCTATGTGCAAACCGCCTGGCCGGACTTCGACTGGGACCAGGTGTACCAGGCATTCTTCGCGGAATTCTCCGAGAACTGCAAGGTCGAGGCGCTGGAACCAACGCGCTGTCTGGAAATGGTGTCGCGCTGCATCGTGGAGATGGGCACCTCCAGTTATTACACCACCCTGAGTCGCCTGAGTCCCGATCCGGTACTGAGCCTGCTCACGCGGCTGATTCGCGAAGATGAAGTGCGCCACTACAAGTATTTCTATCGTTATTTCCTGCGCTATCGCGAACGCGAGCACGCGGGCCGCTGGAGCATATTCAAGGCGGTCTTGCGGCGACTGCGGATGATTGACGGCGAGGACAGCAGCATCGCCCTGAAACACGCCTATGGCATCCGCCATCCCGGCGCGCCCTTCGACAACCGCCTGTACCGGCGCATCCAGAAACAGGGCCGTTATCTGATGGGGCCGCATTTCCCACACGAGATGGGCGTCAAGATGACGCTCAAACCGCTGGACCTGAATCCGCGTGTGCAGAAAATTTTGGCGCCAAGCGTCGCTTTCCTGTCACGCTGCCTGTTGTGGGGACAAGGCGGCACATTATTCAAATCACATGTGCGGATGTATGCAGACTTCTACTTTCGCGTACAACGTTACGCACTGGATCAATGGGGTAGATTCGCCAACTAACACGTAATGATAGAGCCGTCTTTCAGGTGTAGTGAGTGCATCGCGGCGTAACGCATCAGAAGCCGTGTGATCCTGCCGGCAGCGGATACAGGGATTCAGGCCAGGGAATCGGATGTTGCTGCTGCAATTCCACTATGACAGACACGGGCACCAGTTCGATGCCTTGCGCGGAAAGTTTTGGCAGCTCCACGCTCAATACTTCCAGTGTCGCCGGACGCGGATGGCCGATGGCGAGCGCAAAGCCTTTCTCGCGAGCAATCTCCAGCAAACGCTTGAACTGGAGCTGCACCGCCTGGGTTGTGTTCACGTCGTCCAGGAACACGTTGCGGCGTGCGGCGGGCACGGAGTTTTCCCGCGCAATTTGATACGCGATGCTGTCCACGGTGGTGTAGCTGTCCACGAAAAAAAGATGCCCGATGCCGTGCAAGGTCTGCATGATCCAGGCGAGATCGCCTGGGTGCATGCTGATGAGACTGCCCTCGTGATTGTTGACCCCGGCGAGATGCGGAATCGCGGCCACGTCGCCACGCACGGTGTTTTTGATTTCCTGCTCGGTCATGTGCAGGGTGATGCCACCCGGACCCAGCGGCGCGTCGTCCATGGCCTGCATGGGCAGGTGCAGTAGCACCTCCTTGCCCTGCGCGTGGCACAGATCAGCGAGCATCACGGAATATCGGGTCTGCGGCAGGATGGCGCAGGCCACCGGGCCGGGCAGCTCCACGGCGCGGCGGCCTTCTGCCAGCGCATTGCCCATGTCGTCAATGATGATGGCGATGACAGGATGGATCCCCGATGCGGCGGCGTAGGCCGGTGCAGTCAACACTATCGCATACAAGCCAAACAGCAGCAGCGCGGACCCGCGCCTTGTAAACCGCCGCACCGTTCCGGACATCAGCCCGAACCACTGCCGGCTATGTTCAAGCCCTTGAGCACATTCAGCGCTTCATAAAGCTGGAAATCCTGCAAGGCAAGCTGATCACCGGTTTTGCCATTGGATGGCGTTTCCGGTGTGGGCGAGTTGTTGGATAAATGGCCTTGCAGATTTGCTTCCGTGAGATTTTCATCGGCGGTCGTGGCCGCGCTCACTTTGAATTCCGGCACCACGAGATCCGGCTTGATGCCTTCCGCCTGGATGGAATGCCCCGAAGGCGTGTAATACAGCGAGGTGGTAAGTTTGATGGCGGCGCCTTCCGGCAGCGGAATCACTGTCTGCACTGAACCCTTGCCGAAGGTCTGGGTGCCGAGAACCAGCGCGCGATGATTGTCCTGCAGCGCACCGGCGGTGATCTCCGCCGCAGACGCGGTGCCACCATTCACCAGCACCACCAGCGGCGCGCCGGCGAGTATGTCGCCGGGCATGGCGCGGCGCACGAAATTGGAATCCGGTGCGCGGCCTTTGGCCGAAACGATGATGCCGCTGTTCAGAAACGCATCGGACACCTGCACCGCTGCGTCCAGCAGCCCGCCTGGATTGTTGCGCAGATCCAGGATCAAGCCCTTGAGTGGAGCCTTGTTGGTTTTGGCGAGCGCCTTGACCGCTTTCGTTACGCCGTCGCCGGTGTCTTCGCTGAACTGGCTGATGCGCACATACCCATAGCCCGGCGCCAGCAAGCGGCTACGCACGCTTGCTATGTGCACTTCGGCGCGCGTGAGCGTGAACTCGAGCGGCTTGGCCACACCGCGGCGCAGGATGGTGAGCGTCACTTGGGTGCCGGTGGCGCCGCGCATGAGCGTCACCGCCTGATCCAGACTGAGGCCATCGAGTGCCGCATCGTTCACCTTGAGTATGATGTCACCAGTTTTGATGCCGGCCCGTGCGGCGGGGGTGCCGTCAATGGGTGAGATCACCACCACGGCGCCGTCCTGCTGCGTAACTTCGAGGCCCAGACCGCCGAACTGTCCAGACGTGATGATCTGCATCTGCTGGAAATCGCTCTTGTCCAGGAACGCAGAATGCGGATCCAGGCCCGCGAGCATGCCGCGGATGGCACTGTTGATGAGTGTGGTGTCATCCACCGGCTGCACGTAATCCTGTTTGACCAGTTGCATCACGTCGGCCAGCAGCCGCACCTGCTGCCAGGGCAGTGACGCTGGAGTTTGTTTTTGTGCGGGAGCAGCGGCCGGCGGTTTGGCAAACGCGGTGGACATGGCACACACAGTGAGCATCAATCCGGGAACAATAACTGCGACAACAGACTTGGAAAACCTGGCGGACATGAGAGTTAATCTCCGGCTGCGAACAGCATATTGGAATGCACAATCAAGATAACATGTCTAGCGAGCCCCTCCTTTGTAAAAGGAGGGCGGTGGAGGATTTTGATATTTTTGAAATCCCCCTTCATCCCCCTTTTCCAAAGGGGGATTAGCACGTTTGAGGCGACAACCAACCAATCTCGATTTGCCGGTTGCCATTAGCCTCCCCGGCTTTAACGCAGATGACCGCGGCACCAGTTGCGTGGACTGAGCGCCACGTTGCGATGACGGATTTCAAAATACAGCGCCGGTTCGCTCTGGCCGCCGCTGTCGCCGAGCGTGGCGATGGTCTCACCCATCTGCACCCAATCGCCCACGTGTACATAGACGCTCTGATTGTGGGCGTAGATGCTCATGTAGCCGTCACCGTGATCCACGATCACCAGCAGACCAAAATGTGGCAACCAGTCGGCAAACACCACGCGGCCGTAGGACACGGCGCGCACCGGCGTACCCAATGGCGCGGCGATAAGATCGCCATGAGCGCGCAACCGGCCGCTGGCCAAAGGCTCGCCAAAATGCTGAATGACCCGGCCGGTAACCGGCCACGGCAGACGGCCCTTGAGACTCGCGAAGCGATGGTGGCCTTCGAGGTCTGCGGGAATGTCCGAGAGCGTCCGTTGCAGGTTCGCCAGCAAATCCACGATGGACCGTTCGTCGCGCTGCATGCGCGCGAGCTGTTCACCACGGGTGTGGATATTGACGTTGAGCCCGGCGAGTACCTGCTTGCGGGTCTTGCGACTCTGTTTCAGTTTCGCGAGTGCCCGGGCGCGCTGATCGCGCAAACCTGAAAGCGCAGTTACTTGCTGCTGCACCTGGGCGTTGATTTTGGCCAGTGCCTCGAGTTCGGCGCGCACCGCCTGGATACGCGCCGCGCGCGCCTTGTTGAAATACGCGTAGTAGGCCAGCAGCCGGCTGATGGTGGCGGGATCCTGGGCATTCAGCAGCAATTGTAGTTGCGAATCCTGGCCTTCCATGTAGGCGGCGCGGATCTGTTTTGCGAGCGCATCCTTCTGGGCATTAAGCGCGGCTTGTTTTTGCGCCTGTTCGCGTTGCAAAGCATCCAGGCGTGCTTGTGCCTGGGCTACGGAACGGTTGAGGCTGTGCAGACTGACGGTCAGTTGCGCAATTTGCTGTTCGCTGTTGCGCAACTGCTGCTGCACCGCGCCGCGCTTTTGGATGTCGCGGTCCAATTTGGTCTGGATCCTGGCGATGCGCGTGCGCAGTGTCTTGAGCTGCGCCTGTTTGGCAGCGGCGGTGTTGGCGGCGGCCCGGACACTGCCGCCCAGCAGCAGAAGCGTGCAAAAAAAAGTGGCCAGCAGCGCGGTGCGCGTCATGGATGACCGCGGAACGCGCAGTGCATGATCCTGTGGGCAAAGCGGAGGGCCGGCGTAAAGCGGGCGGACATGGCGGTATTCCGGCGCGGAGTTGCAGTGATTCTAGGGGATTTCCCCGGGCGCTCAAAGGCTTGCGCATCAACTGTTATACTACGCGCCCTTTTGCGACTCCGTCCCCGGTCCATGCAGCGTCTGCTTGAATTCGCCCAGAATCATCCCTATCTCATTGCCGCCGCCATCCTCATCATCCTGCTGTTCATCGGTGATGAACTGCTGCGCCGGATGCGCAAATTCCGCGAGGTTCCGCCGGCGGAAGGCGTGCTCCTGATTAACCGGGGCGCGGCGGTGGTGGACATCCGCCCCTCCAAGGATTTCGGCGCCGGCCATGTGATTGGCGCGCGCAACATCCCGGTGGCCGAGCTGGATGGCCGCATAACGGAACTGGACAAGTTCAAGGAGCAACCGTTGATCGTCTGCTGCGACGCTGGCCAGGCGAGCCCGAAGGCCGCGAGCATTTTGATCAAGCACGGCTTCAAGGCCGTGCACACCATCAAGGGCGGCATCAAGGCCTGGCAGAATGAGCATTTCCCGCTGGAGCGCGGTTAACGTACAAGGCTCACTATGAAGACGGTTACCATATACAGCACCCGTGTTTGTCCCTACTGCATGCGCGCCAAGGCGTTGCTGCAATCCAAACAGGTTGCCTACACCGAATTCCTCGTGGATCAGGATCCGGCCAGGCGCGAGGAGATGGAAAAGAAGAGCCGGCGCCGCACGGTACCACAGATTTTCATAGGCGACCGTCATGTAGGCGGTTACGATGAGCTTTATGCGCTCGATCGCAAGGGCGAGCTGTATACCTTGCTCGCCGATTGATTCAACCCAAGTTTATTCAAGGAACCAACATGGCCGAGACTCCCGAATCCCAACCAGCCACTCCCGGCAACGGTGAAGACGCCGGCAAGCAGGTAAGCTTGCAACGCATCTACGTGAAGGATTGCTCCTTCGAATCGCCGCACGCGCCGGCGGTGTTCGCGACCCAGCTCAATCCGGATGTGAAAGTAAGCATGCGTTCCGACACCAAAAAGCTGGGTGATGACAGTTATGAAGTGGTGCTCACCATCACCATCGAGGCACAGGCGGAAAGCCGCAGCGTCTTTCTGGTGGAGGTTCACCAGGCCGGTCTGTTCGGCATCCACGGTTTCAATGAGCAGGAATTGGGCGCGGTGCTCGGCAGCTACTGCCCCAACATCCTGTTCCCCTACGCCCGCGAAGCGGTGTCGGACTTGGTGCAAAAGGGCAGCATGCCGACACTGCTGTTGCAACCGGTGAATTTCGACGCCATCTATATGCAGAGCATCAGCCAGGCGGCCGCGCCCGCCGGCGACCCGGCCATCCAGGCCTGAGTCCGCGACCGGCCGTGAATACCGCGGCTCGCATCAGCATACTCGGCGCCGGCTCTTGGGGCACGGCGCTTGCCATTCTGCTGGCGCGCAAGGGACTGGATGTGTGCCTGTGGTCAGTGGATACGAACGAATTGGCACCACTCACGCGTGAACGTGAAAACCGCCAGTACCTGCCAGGCATTTCCTTTCCTGATTCGCTCGTCGTTGAACCGAATCTGAAAAACCTCACCGCTGTTGCCGGCGATGTATTGGTGGCCGTGCCCAGTCACGGTTTTCGCGCCACGCTGCAATTATTGGCGGAACACCCGCCCGAAAATCTGCGACTCGCCTGGGCCACCAAAGGTTTCGAACACGACACCGGCAAGCTGTTGCATCAAGTGGCGGAAGAAATTTTGGGGAAGAGCGTGCCGCTGGCGGTAATATCCGGCCCGACGTTCGCACGGGAAGTCGCGACCGGCGCGCCCACCGCCGTGACTGTGGCTGCGAACGACCCCGCATTTGCACACGATCTGGCACTGCGACTTCACACCAATACGTTCCGCGCCTACACCTCCGACGACCTCACCGGCGTGGAAACCGGCGGTGCGGTGAAAAATGTCATCGCCATCGGCTGCGGTCTCAGTGATGGTCTCAAATGCGGCGCCAATGCGCGCGCCGCGCTCATTACCCGCGGTCTCGTGGAAATCACGCGCCTGGGTTTGAAACTCGGCGCGCGCGCCGAAACCTTCCAGGGCCTCGCGGGCTTGGGTGATCTGGTGCTCACCTGCACCGACGATCAATCCCGCAACCGGCGCATGGGTCTCGGCCTCGCGGCCGGCAAAGAGCGCAAAACCGTCGAGCGCGAGATCGGCCAGGTGGTGGAAGGTGTGTACGCCGCCGAAGCAGCGCACCGTCTGGCCCGCCGGCTCGGTGTGGAGATGCCGATCACCGAACAGATTTACCGCATCCTGCATGAAAATGTGTCGCCGCGCACAGCGGTGGAAGCGCTCATGACGCGCGCGTTGAAGCCGGAAACCTAAGCGGTTATCAATTGTGGGAAGCGACGATACCCGCCGCGACTGAATTCGAATCGCGGTCGGGACGACCGCTCCCACAAATGACCGCCGCCCACAAAAAAAATCTCTCTCACAAATAGAATAATCACGTGCCGCCTTCGAATCTCATCTGCCGCCAGGCTTCATAGACGATTACCGCCACCGCGTTGGAAAGATTCAGACTGCGGTTGTCGGGCCGCATGGGAAGGCGCAACACCTGTTCGGATGGCAGCGAATCCAGTAATGCCTGTGGCAATCCGCGGGTTTCCGGGCCGAACAGGAACGCATCGCCGGCTGCAAATTTCACATCTGCATAGTTCTGCCGGCCGCGCGTGGAAACAGCGAAGAACCGCGCAGGTACAACGGTTTGCCGAAACGTGTCCAAATCGGCATATTCGCGTACGCAGGCCATGTCGCGATAATCTAGCCCGGCGCGCTTTACCCGTGCTTCGGAAAGCTCGAAACCCAGCGGGTGAATCAGGTGCAGTGCGGCGCCCGTGTTGGCGCACAGGCGTATGATATTGCCGGTGTTGGGCGGGATTTCCGGCTCATAGAGAACGACGTGAAACATTTTTCAGGTCAGGGGCGCGTATGAACGACAGCCAGCACACTCTTCCCGATTCACTGAAAACGACGTTTTGTGGCATGGCGTTTCAGTCGCCGCTGGTGCTGTTGTCGGGCTGCGTGGGTTTCGGCGAAGAATATACGCGCGTCGCGGGGTTTTCCAACCGCGATGCCGGCGCCGTCTGCCTCAAGGGCACGACGCTCAAGCCGCGGCTCGGCAATCCACCGCACCGGATTTACGAAACGCCGGCCGGCATGCTGAACGCCATCGGCCTGCAGAATCCCGGTGTGGACCACGTGGTAAACAAGATCCTGCCAACGCTGGATTTCTCCGAGACGCGCTTCATCGCGAATGTATGCGGCTCCACCGTGGAAGAATACGCCGAGGTCACGCGGCGCTTCGACGATTCACCGATTGATGCCATGGAGATCAATATCTCCTGCCCAAACGTCAAGGAAGGCGGCGTTGCTTTCGGCAACGATCCGGACATGTCAGCGCGGGTGGTAGCCGCCTGCCGCCGGGTTACGAAGAAGCCACTCATTACCAAGCTCTCGCCCAATCAGACGGACATCGCCGAGAACGCGCGGCGCTGCCTCGAAGCCGGTAGCGACGCTTTCGCGGTCATCAACACGCTCATGGGCATGGCGATTGACCCCGAAACCCGCAAACCGGTCATCGGCAATGTGCAGGGCGGCTTGTCCGGCCCGGCTATCAAGCCTATTGCGCTGCTCAAAGTACAACAGGTCTATCAAATGACCAAGGGTCATAACGTGCCTATCATTGGCCAGGGCGGCGTCACCACGGTTCACGACGCCCTGGAATTCCTGATTGCCGGGGCCTCGGCGGTAGGCCTTGGCACAGCCTTGTTCTACGATCCCCTAGTCTGCCGGAAGATCAACACCGGCTTGGCGGCTTATCTGGCCAAGCATCGGGTTCACCAGATATCGGACCTGGTGGGCAGCCTGGATACAGGGGGCGAACGACTCAAACCTTGCGCAGCAGGTTAGATTGTTGCGCCAAGTCATTAAATTAGCTAGTTTTTTATCCATAATATTTTTGACATCCCGCCGCCAGTAAGGTATAAACTGCGCGGCGTGGTCACTTTTGGCTGACATTTTGGTGCCAAAAGTGACATTTTTGTCAGTCTTGGAACACGGGATGCGGTGGGATTTCTTTCCCAAGGCCCAAAATCGTTGTACCGCCGGCATTGGCATCGGAATTGCTTGAGTCAGGAAGTAGGAGAAATTCTGAGTTGAACTCCGGCCTGACCGGGGCTCAGGCTGTGGAGGGATCCACCACTTTTTTCAAGCGTAATGATTTTTGGTAACCACTCTCACACACTGGAGAAACTTCATGTTGAAGCTTATTCGCGCTCTCACACTCACCGGCGCGGCCGGTTTGCTCGTAGCCGGCAATGCCTTCGCCGGTGCCTCGCCGCAGTCCACCACCTTCTTGGTGTCCGCCCAGGTGATTAGTTCCTGCAACGTCACGGCCACCCCCCTGGCATTCGGCAGCTACGATCAGCTGTCTGGCACCGCTAAGCTCGGCACGTCCACAGTGAGTGTGCAGTGTACCAGTGGCACGGTCGCCACCATCGCACTCAATGGCGGCGTGAACGGCACCTTAGCGCAGCGCAAGATGAAGGACTCAGTATCAGGGGATATTCTGAATTACCAGCTGTACACTACGTTAAGCAACACAGCGGTCTGGGGCGACGGTACCGGCAGCACGGTCACTCAGAGCTACCCCAGCACCAACAGCGCCACGGTGCAGCCTTTCACGGTGTACGGCACCATTCCCTCAGGCCAGAACGTGGCAACGAGCACGTCCAACACCTACCAGGACACCATCACCGTGACGGTGAGCTTCTAAAGACGTATCGCGGCACGCAGGCGGAGGTTTGCTATGCGCCGGGTTTTGCCGACGGTATTGCTGTTGCTCGCACCTCTGTGGGCGCACGCTGGTTCCTTTCAGGTAAACCCCATCGGCATGACGCTGTCCGCTGCCCGCTCCACCGGGGTGCTGACGGTAACCAACAACAGCGACACTCCTACGGTGGTGCAGCTGCAGATCGTGGTGTGGTCCCAGGAAAACGGCGAGGACGTCTATACGGCAAGCCGCAATCTCTTGGCCACGCCGCCGATCTTCACCGTACCGGCGGGTGGGCAGCAAACTGTGCGGCTGGGGCTTATGACCCGACCCAATGCCAAGCAGGAAACTGCTTACCGGCTGTTCTTGCAGCAAGTTCCGCCACCGCCTCAGCCGGGTCTCCAGGGACTGCGGGTTCTGTTGCGCATCGGCATTCCGGTGTTCGTGGAGCCGGCAGTAGCGGCGGCGCCCGATCTGCACTGGAGCGTGCGGCGGCTGTCGTCGACGGAACTGAGCGTGGAGGCCATGAACGACGGCAGCGCTCACGCTCATATCGGGGAACTGACGCTGAGTAAAAACCTGCATGGCGCGGCGCTGGCCGAACAGTCTGGTGGCTACGTACTGCCGGGCGCGCAACATGCCTGGATCTTCAAGCTTGCCAAACCGCTGGCCAGCGATACGCCGCTGACCATCACCGCCGAAACTGACCGGGGCATGCTCCATGCGCAACTGGTCCCCGGAAAGTAAGGCAGCGGTTCGGACGCCGGACTTCGTTTTCGCGGCAGGCTTTCGACACGCACACTCAAAGGGGCGGCACGCCGCCGCGGGCGGCTAAGCCATGAACCGGTTCATCCGGAACCAGTACCGCCGGCAAGAGGGGGGACTGAAACTCTGGCTGGCAGCCGGATTAGTGACCCTCATTGTTTTGATCCTGCTGTTGTTCAGCCGCTGCAGCCCACACCCTTCGACGCAGGCCCCGGTCACTCCATCGCCGAGCGTCACAACACCGGCTCCAACCAAGCTTTCCGGAACCGCGGTAATGACTCCCGTTCAGCCCCCGGCTCTTAGCAAGAAACACCATCCCCGGCACAGGATCTTTATAGCCCGGCGGCAAGCGCCGCGTGCAGCCTCGACACCGCCACAGGCGGTGCCAACAACAAGTACAAACGCTTCGGCCGCCGCATCTCAACCCGCACCGACCGTCAGTCACTCCCCCGTCGAGCTGCTGCTGGAAGTGCATATCAACCAGCAGCCCTGGCACGAAACCGATATGTTCCTCGGGTTTGGTACCACGCCGGATAAAAACCTATACGCCCAAGGAACCGACCTGGAACGCTGGCGTCTACGCCTGCCCGTGGGGCAACCGTATACTTATCAAGGTGAAAACTACTATCCGCTGAATGCCGTGCCGGGACTCAGCTATCACGTGGATCCATCCACGGAAACCCTCTGGATTACGGCGCCAAGTGGCGCGTTCGGCGGCACCATCGTGGATGGTCTGTTCCAGCAGAATCCCCAACCGCAACACTCGCCCCTGGGCGGCTTTCTGAACTACGATTTCCTAGGCACCCGCAGCACCGGTCTGACTTCAATAAATGGCCTCTTCGAAGCCGGCCTCTTTAATGACTGGGGCGTGGGCACCAGCAGCTTCATCGGCCAGAACATCAACCATGCCCACAGCCAATGGACGCGTCTGGATACCGTCTGGACACATGATGATCCCGACAACATGACCACGCTGCAACTGGGCGACAGCATCACCGACGGCGGCATGACCGGGCTCGCGGTGCGCATGGGCGGCATCCAGTACGGCACGAATTTCGCGACACGGCCGTATTTCGTCACCTTCCCGCTGCCGACGATCGGCGGCCAGGCGGCGCTGCCTTCGACCGTGCAGTTGTATGTGAATGGTTTGCTGAAGCAATCCCAGCAGGTGCCGCCTGGTCCGTTTTCGGTTCCGGCGGTGCCGGTGGTTACCGGCCCGGGCACCGCCACTCTGGTGGTGCGCGACATGCTGGGCCGCGAACAGGTCATCACCTCGTCCTTCTATGCCAGCTCTAATCTGTTGAAATCCGGGCTGGATGATTATTCCTTTTCCATCGGCAAGCTGCGCGAGAACTACGGGCTGGAGAGCAACGACTACGACGCGTTCGCCGCGACCGGCGATTTCCGTCACGGCTTCACGGATGCTTTCACCGGCGAGTTGCGGGCTGAATCTTCCGCTGGTTTGCAGGATGCGAGTGTGGGCAGCAGCTTCGCCTTCACCGACGCGGGTGTATTCAACACCGCACTAGCCGCAAGTCACAGCGCGCTCGGCCAAGGCGCACTGGGATTGTTCGGTTACCAGTGGCAAGGGCAGACCTTCAATGCCGGCACCAATATCCAGTTGGCCAGCCCGCATTTCACCGAGCTGGGGTACAACGGCCTGCCCGCGCCCAGCAAGCAGATTACCGCCAGCCTCGGCGCCTTCATGGGCCGGGCGGGCTCGGCATCCCTCGCTTATCTGGATCAGGATTCACCGCTGTTCGGCCACTCGCGCCTGGTCACGGCGAACTACAGCGTGAACGTGGGTCATAACGGTTTTTTCAGCGCCAACGCCTTCCATACCCTGAGCGGCGGCAGCAATAACGGCGTGATCCTGATGTTCAGCCTGCCCTTCGGTGAACGCAGCAATGTTAGCGTGGGCGTGCAGCGGCAGAACAACGTGGACCAGGCCTTCGCCCAGGTGCAGGAGAGCCTGCCCGCCGGCACCGGCAGCGGCTATCGTGTGAGCACCCAATTGGGCCCGGATGCGGTGAACCAGGCAGAATACGATTACCAGAACAACGTCGGGACGTATCGCGTGGGTGCATTGAATACCGGTGGCCAGACCAACTACCAAGCCGAGGCCGGCGGCGGTTTGGCGTTCATCGGCGGCGGCGTGTTCCCGTCGCGTCAAATCAACGGCGCTTTCGGCCTGGTGGAAGTGCCGAACATTCCCAATGTCACCGTATATGCCGATAATCAGCCCGTCGGCACTACGGATAAAAACGGCGATGCCCTGATCCCGGTGATGCGGCCGTACCAGAACAATCCCGTCAGTCTGGATGCCGGCAGCCTGCCTCTGAGCGCTCAGGTCAATACCGTGAAACTCGACGCCGTGCCGCGTTATCGCAGCGGCGTGATCGTGAAGTTCCCCATCTCCTCGACGCGTGGTGCGACGCTCACCATCAAACTCGAAGACGGCAAGCCGCTGCCGGCGGGCGCCACGGTGCAGATCGTGGGCCGGCAGCAGACCTTCCCCGTGGGCCTGGACGGCGAGGTGTATCTCACCGGGCTCGCGGCACACAACACCCTGCGCGCAAGCTGGGATCATCAGAGTTGCGAATTGAACGTGAGCTTGCCCAAGACCAGCGACCCACTGCCGGATCTGGGTATATTCGTATGCACAGGAATACATCCATGAAGCACTCCTCTTTCATGACCCGGCTCAGTGTTTTGGGGCTTGGCCTACCGTTGTCGGCGTTCGCGGGCATCATCCCACTCACTGTTCAAAGCCCGGGTGCCGGATTTTTGGCCCAAGCGGCAGCCACCGGTTGCAGTTTCAACAGCGCGCAGAATCTTGCCTTCGGCAACTACGACCCTTTGAGCAGTACCGGCGACGCCACTTCGGCAACCTTCACGGTGAGCTGTACCAAAAATACCACTGTGACACTCACATTCAGCACCGGCAACAGCGGCACTTACACAACCCGGTTTATGACGACCACGAGCACAGATCAACTAAACTACAACATTTATGGTGATGCTGCCCATACCGAGGTGATCGGCAATGGCATGAACGGTACCATTACTATCAGGGCACTGTCGGCCCCGGTGGTGGCTCCGCGGCGTATTACGGTTTGGCACCCGCCAGCCAGAATGTTAGCGCCGGCGGCTATAGTGATAGCATCATCATCACCATGACGTTTTAATGTGATGCTGGGCAGCTACAACGACACGATTACCGTCACGCTGGATTTTTGATCATGAAACCGGTTACTGCGCCCCTGTTAATTTTGTTGCTCTGCGTGGGCTTGGCCCAGTTGCTTCCCGGAACACTTCTGGCCGCGACCTGCACGGTTAGGGCCAATCCCGTCAATTTCGGCAACTATAATCCGCTTGCCGTTGCACCACTGGATAGTACCGGACGCATACGCGTTACCTGCAATGGCAACGGCACACTGACGGTCGCGCTCAGTACCGGCCAGAGCAGTTCCTATAACCCCCGCTACATGATCAGCGGCACAACCACTGACCATCTGGATTACAACCTGTACACCACAGCGGCACGCACCATCATTTTCGGTGATGGCACGGGTGGTACGCAGACCGTCAGTACGCATTTCAACAACAATACAAAGCGTATCCGTCTATATGGCCAGATACCGGCACTGGAAAACATTGCTCCGGGGAACTATACCGACAGCATCATCGCTACAGTCACATTCTGACTTTTGTCCTCCGCTATCCTCCATGGATTTGAATCTTGTGGGGGAGCTGTCCCCTGCTGCGATGTGTTGTCACAGGGATAGTTCCTTGGACGCAAGAATCGCGGCGGAGACCGCCGCTCCCACAAAACATGAATTTCAAAAGTAACGCGGTGGGGCCACCCTTCATACAACAAGTCGGCCTTCGTGGGACTGGTCGTCCCGGCCACGATGCTCTTTTCTGTTACCCAACTCATTGCGGCGTGTATCGCCGCTCCCACGCAAACAAAATACAACCCGGATGATTATCTGCCGCCGAGCTTGCGCGTGAGAGTGTTGCGGCCGATGCCGAGCAATCGGGCGGCTTCCTGGCGGCGGCGGCCGGTCTGTTCCAGCGCCGCTTCAATCAGAATCTTTTCCGTGTCGTCCGATACGTTTGAAAAGATGTCAGATTTTCCCGCTGCAAGCTGTTGCCTCGTCCATACTTGCAAAGCAATCCGCCAGTCGCCGTTGTTTGTGTCTGATAGATTGTTTTCATTCAGCAATCCCGCCAGATCGCTGCGGTGCACGATGCGGCCAACGGCCATGAGCGTGAGCCGGCGGCAGATATTCTGCAGTTCGCGCACGTTGCCGGGCCAGTCACGATCATGCAAAGCCTGCATGGCATCGGCAGTAAGGCGCTTGGGTTCAAGATTAAGCTCCCGCGCCGCGGACTGCATGAAATGTTCCAGCAATAGCGGAATGTCGTCCTGCCGTTCCCTGAGCGCTGGCATGTGGATGTGCACCACATTCAGACGGTGAAACAAGTCTTCCCGGAAACGGCCTTCTTCGACCTGTTTTTCCAAGTCCTGATGGGTGGCAGCGATGATGCGCACGTCCACCCTCACCGTCTCGTGCCCGCCCACACGGTAAAACTCGCCTTCCGCCAGCACCCGTAGCAGCCGTGTCTGCAGGGCCGGCGGCATGTCTCCGATTTCGTCCAGAAACAGCGTGCCACCGTGGGCTTGTTCGAAGCGGCCCACACGCCGCGCGTTCGCGCCGGTGAAGGCGCCGCGTTCGTGACCAAAGAATTCTGATTCCAGCAATTCGGCCGGAATCGCCGCGGTATTGAGCGCGATGAACGGGCGCTGACCGCGCGAACTGTGACGGTGCAACGCGCGCGCCACCAGCTCCTTGCCGGTTCCCGACTCGCCTGTGATGAGGACTGTAAGATGCGTGCCTGCAAGCCTGCCGATGCTGCGGAACACCGTCTGCATGGCCGGCGCTTCGCCGATGAGGGCTTCCGTGTTTGCTTCTTCCATTGCTGCAACGGTATTTGGTGTTGACCGGGATTGCAGCGCGCGCGCCACGACGGCAACGAGTTCATCCACATCGAAAGGCTTGGGAAGATATTCAAACGCGCCACCTTGATAAGCGGCTATCGCGCTTTCCAGATCGCTGTGAGCAGTGACCACGATCACCGGAAGTCCCGGATGCGAGCTGCGCAATTCCCGCAGCAGCTTGAGGCCGTCTTCACCCGGCAGATGAATATCGGTGATCAGTACATCCGGTGTGGTTTTCCTGAGCGTGCCTGAGGCCTCTTCCATGCTGTTGAAATCTTGTGGCGCGTGTCCCGCCTGCCGCAATGCCTCGTGCATAACCCAGCGCAGCGAGGGATCATCGTCCACTATCCAGACGTTATGCGGTTTCGCGTTCATGGCTGGTTCCAATGGGAAGCAAGATGGAAAACACAGTGTTACCTGGCGTGCTGGCGCACTCGATGAGGCCACCGTGCCGGCTGACCAGGTTCTGGGCAATGCTGAGTCCGAGGCCGGCGCCGTGGGGTTTGCCGCTCACCAATGGGGTGAATAACCGTGGCAATATTTCCGGCGGAATGCCTGGACCCTTGTCGGCTACCTCCACGCATGCCACCAACCGGTGGCGTGTACCGTTGAGTGTGAACTGCCTCAAAGCGCGGGTGCGGAAGGTGATGACGCCGCGCTCTCCTGCCGCTTCACCAGCATTCTTGGCAAGATTGATCAGCACCTGGGTAATCTGATCCCGGTCCAACGACAATTCCGGTAAACTGGGATCATAGTCGCGGATGATTTTGAGTTTCGGCGTCGCGGCTTGTGTGAGTTGCGCCACATGCTCCAGCAGTTCGTGGACATTCGCCGCAGTGCGCCGTGACGGATGGGATGGCCCCAACAAGGTATCCGCCAGTGCGGTCAGCCGATCCGCTTCGCGCACGATGATGCGTGTGTATTCGAGTAATTCCGGTTCTGTGAGTTTGCGCGCCAGCAATTGCGCCGCGCCGCGCAGACCACCGAGGGGATTCTTGATTTCATGGGCCAGATTGCGGGCCAGTGAACGGTTGCCCGTATTTTGTGCTGTCAGCGCGACTTCGCGGCTGATGCGCAGATGCCGGTCCAGCGGCGTCAACTCCACCAGAAATTCCATTGAGTCTGCTTCGTCAGAGAGTGGCGAAACGGTGCAATCTGCCGTGACGCTGTGCTTGGCGTCCGGGTTGCCGAGCCGCAGACACAACTCACGCTGGGTGACAGTTTCATGGCTACCCAGCACCCGTTTCAAAATGACGGATAATTCGTGGGCTTGCGGCAGACTGGCCGTGATGGATTTGCCGAGGCAGTTTTGGGCATCCAGTTCCAGCAGAGATTCGGCACACGGATTCAGGTAGCGCAGACACAACGAAGCGTCCAGCCAGAGAATACCGATGTTTTGGTTTTCCAATAACGATCGGTAGAAGCCAGAGTTATTTGAATCCTGCATTTGCACCATTATAGTGCAGACGCACTCTAACGGGGCGGCTTAGGGCCTAAAATGGTCTTTTGATGGACGTAAAAGATTACCGGACCCGCCGACATGGATGCGCCATTGGCGGCGTTCAGGGTGGCGGAGGCGGTGTGTTCGCCGCGGGGGGTGTCCTTGAAGGTGACTGAAGTATCCTGCGTGGGACCGATGCTCTGGCCATCCAGGTGATAGGTAATGGTATCGCCGTGTTTCAGATCGGGCGTGACACTTACCGAAACCGTGACCTCATGCGTGTACCAGAGATTACCCTGGCTGGCAGGCGAGGTGATCGCGAACTGGGTGTAACCGGCCGTTGGTGCGGCGGGTGGCCGTGGCCGGGCTGCAGGCATACCCGATGTGGATGGCGGGACATATGTCTGAGTTTTGGGTAACTGCACCTTCTCGGCACCCGCGTGCGGATGATCGCTGTAATGCACGTTGCCTTGGGCATCTACCCATTTGTACACGCTTTGTGCCTGGGCAAACCCGAGGCCGAAAACCAGGGCCAAAAGAACCGCAAGCATTAATTTGTGCATGTCCGAAGCCTAGCTGCATTGTTGTGAGTGGGCAAGTTTTCGCGTCCTACAAAATAAGAAGCGCGTTACATAACGACTCTGTTGACGCATGTCTGAGCCGCGAGCCATTACGTTTTCGCAAGCCTCAAAGATACCCACTTTTACTGTTTGCAATTATGGACTGGACGGTCTAGTCTAGATACTTGGAATCAGTTTAAACAGCCCCATATTCCGGATAACGGAGAGTTCGGAATAATTAGGACTGTTTTGGGCTCTTATAGCAGGTTGTTGAAAAACAACCTGCTAGTTAGACGGGTATAGAGATGTACCCACATTTTTCAATCAGTCCAACTGATTGAAAAATGGAGAAAACCGGAAATCACATTTTCGGTTTTCAAATTGAAAAAGGCCATGAATGGCCTTTTTTACCAAGCTGTTAGGGTGATTCATTGGTCCCAACAGCGCACCTCCCCAGTGCGCTGTCCCGGCCCCGTCCCTCCCTTTCGGGGCCGGCCGGGCGTCTCCCCAAGCGCCCGGAAGCTTGTCGGCGTACCGCTTTCCCATCCCCGGTACGCCGGCTTTTTTATGCCCGTCATGTTTGTATGCAAGTACCGTGGTTAGCACACAGATCAGCAATGACGGCGGCTCACAGACCGCTTGTATAAGAAAACCCACCCTTCACAGACTGAAATACATATCGAATTCCACCGGATGCGTGGTCATGCGCAGGCGCGTAACTTCCTGCATCTTGAGACCGATGTACGCGTCAATCACATCGTCGGTGAACACACCACCCGCTTTCAGGAAGCCGCGATCCCTGTCCAGATGCTCCAGGGCCATATCCAGTGAGTAACAGACCTGCGGAATGTTCTTCTCCTCTTCCGGCGGCAGGTCGTAGAGGTCTTTGTCCATGGCTTCGCCTGGATGAATCTTGTTCTGAATGCCATCCAAACCAGCCAGCATCATGGCGCTGAACGCGAAGTAAGGATTGGCGGTGGCATCCGGGAAACGCACTTCGATGCGCCTCGTCTTGGGATTCGAGACATACGGAATGCGAATGGACGCGGAACGGTTACTGGCAGAGTAGGCCAGCATCACCGGCGCCTCGAAATGTGGCACCAGGCGCTTGTAGCTATTGGTACTTGCATTGGTAAACGCATTCAAGGCACGGGCGTGCTTGATGAGACCGCCGATGTAGTACAGCGCCAGCTCCGACAAGCCACCGTAAAGATTGCCACTGAACAGATTCTTGCCGTCCTTGGCCAGCGACTGGTGCACGTGCATGCCGCTGCCGTTATCGCCCACCAGAGGCTTGGGCATAAAAGTGGCGGTTTTGCCATACGCCTGGGCCACGTTCATGACCACGTATTTCAGGATCTGCACCTCGTCGGCTTTCTGGATGAGCGTGCCGAAGGCCACGCCGATCTCGCACTGGCCGGCGGTGGCGACTTCGTGATGATGCACTTCGGTCTTCAGGCCCAATTCTTCCAGGGTCAGGCACATGGCGGAACGGATGTCCTGCAGAGCGTCCACCGGCGGCACCGGGAAATATCCGCCCTTGATGCCGGGGCGGTGGCCAATGTTGCCGCCCTCGTACGCTCGTTCGGAATTCCAGCCAGCCTCTTTGGAATCAATCTTGTAGAACGAGCCACTGATGTCCGAACCCCAGCGGATATCGTCAAAGATGAAGAATTCGTTTTCTGGGCCGAAATAGGCGCTGTCGGCGATGCCAGTGGATTTAAGATAGGCCTCGGCGCGTTTGGCGAGTGAACGCGGGTCGCGGCCATATCCTTGCATGGTGATAGGCTCGATGACATCACAGCGCAGATTGATGGTCAGTTCCTCGAAAAATGGATCTACAACCGCCGTGGCGGGATCCGGCATGAGGATCATGTCGGACTCGTTGATGCCCTTCCAGCCGGCAATGGAGGAACCGTCGAACATCTTGCCATCCTCGAACAGCCCCTCGTCCGCGTTGTGCGCTGGCACACTCACATGCTGTTCTTTGCCACGGCTGTCGGTAAATCGGAAATCCACGAACTTCACGCCTTCCTTGGAAATCAAATCCAATACATCTTTAGCGGTCTTGGTAGCCATGGGGAAACTCCGGGGTGGGGAAAAGCTGATGTAATACATTGCAAAACGTGTGCCAAGTCAGACCCTTGTTCCACGGCACTTTGATAAGCTGTATTCTGCTCAAATCCGGCTCGTCTGCACCAATATGGTGCGGACGAGCACCAAAACAGGCCACAGATGCTTGTGCAAGCTCATCCATGAAGAGGCTATACTTTGCGGCCTTTGAGCCGGGCGGTACGCCAGCCGTTATCCTACAAAAATGAGCGCCAGAACCCCCGCGACCTTCCAAGACCTGATCCTCGCGATGCAGCAATACTGGTCCCGCCAGGGCTGTATCCTGCTCATGCCCTTCGATATGGAAGTCGGCGCAGGCACGTTTCACCCGGCCACCTTCCTGCGGGCCATCGGTCCCGAGCCTTGGAGCGCGGCTTACGTGCAAGCCAGCCGCCGGCCCACCGACGGTCGCTATGGCGAGAACCCGAACCGCCTGCAGCATTACTACCAGTTCCAGGTCATCATCAAACCCTCGCCGGATGATTTCCAGGATCTGTATCTGGAATCTCTGAAAGCACTGGGCATTGATCCGTTGGTACATGACATCCGTTTCGTGGAAGACAACTGGGAATCGCCCACGCTCGGCGCCTGGGGGCTGGGCTGGGAAGTGTGGCTGAACGGCATGGAAGTGAGTCAGTTCACTTATTTCCAGCAGGTGGGCGGCCTCGAATGCCGGCCCGTGTCCGGCGAGATCACTTACGGTCTCGAACGCATCGCCATGTATCTGCAAGCCGTGGAAAACGTGTTCGATCTAGTGTGGACCGACGGGCCGCTGGGACGAGTGAAATACGGCGATGTGTTCCATCAGAATGAAGTGGAACAATCGAAATACAATTTCGAAGAAGCAAATACCCAAAACCTGTTTGACTGGTTCGATTCCTGCGAGCGTGTATGTCAGCGCTTATTGGGAAAGAATCTGCCGCTACCGGCCTACGAACAAGTCCTTAAAGCTTCGCACACGTTCAATCTTCTGGATGCGCGCCACGCCATTTCCGTGACCGAACGCCAGCGCTTCATCCTGCGGGTACGCACACTCGCGCGTGGCGTCGCCGAAGCGTATTACCAAAGTCGTGAAACCTTGGACTTCCCCCTGTTGAAGAAAGCGGCAAAGCGTCGTGCGCATGGCTGAAACCAAACCATTCCTGGTTGAAATCGGCACCGAGGAACTGCCGCCCAAGAGCTTGAAGAACTTGGCAGAAGCTTTTCATTATGGGATTTTGAGTGGTCTCGAAGACGCCAAACTATTCATTCCCCCGGTACCAGTAATACAAGGCGAAAGATACTTCTCGCCGCGGCGGCTTGCCCTCTATCTACCGAAAATTCTCCTCAAACAAAAAGACCGAATCGAAGAGCGTCTCGGCCCGGCTGTGAGCGCCGCCTTCGATCAGCAGGGCGAGCCCACGAAAACCGCGGAAGGCTTCGCAAGATCCTGTGGCGTGACTGTCGGTCAGTTACAGCGCCGCGTTACGGAAAAGGGCGAGCGGCTCGCGTATGCACTCAAACTCAAGGGCAAGCCTGCGGCAGATTTATTGCCGCAAATCGTGGCCGAGGCCTTGGCGAAACTGCCCATCCCGAAACGCATGCGCTGGGGCGCAGGTGAAGCCAAATTCGTACGACCCGTGCATTGGGTGGTGATGCTGTTCGGCGAACGCACGCTCAAAGCCACCATTCTCGGTGTAGCGGCAGGCAACAAAACGTATGGGCATCGTTTCCATCATCCGAGGGCGATTGTCATCAAACACCCGGCGGAGTACCGCAAGCTGCTGGAGAAAACCGGCAGGGTTCTGGTGGAGGATGCGCGCGGCAGTCTCAAGACAAAAATCAAAGCCCTGGTGGAACGGGAAGCCGCCAAGTTAAAAGGCCGCGCGCAACTGGACGAAGCCTTGCTGGAAGAAGTCGCTTCGCTGGTTGAATGGCCGGTACCGGTCGCTGGCAGCTTTGATAATAAATTTCTGGCGCTGCCGGACGAGGTGATCGTGGCAGTGCTGGAAACCCAGCAGCGGTATTTCCCGCTACGTCAAAAGAATGGAACCCTGTTGCCGTACTTCGTTACGCTTGCCAACATCAAAAGCAAGCAACCGCAGGAAATCTGCCGCGGCAATGAGCGCGTCATCGGGCCACGGCTCGCGGATGCCATGTTCTTCTGGAGCACTGATCGCGCACAGCGATTGGACAGCCGGATAGAGGAACTGGATCGGGTCACGTTCCAGAAAGAGTTGGGCAGCATCGGAGACAAATCGCACCGCGTGACGAAGCTCGCGAAGAACATCGCTCAAGACATCGGCAGCAATCCGGCGCTGGCGGAACGTGCCGCGAAACTCGCTAAATGTGATTTGCTCACCGGCATGGTGGGTGAATTTCCGGAGTTACAAGGCATCATGGGCGGCTACTACGCCCAACACGACGGTGAGACCGCGGAAGTGTGCGCGGCTATCGCCGAGCAATATCTGCCGCGCTTCGCGGGCGACGCGCTGCCGAAAACCCTGACTGGCCAGGCCTTGGCCATCGCCGACAAACTGGACACCATCACCGGCATCTTCGCCATCGGCCAAAAACCCACCGGAGACAAGGACCCTTTTGCTCTGCGGCGCGCGGGACTCGGTTTGCTGCGCATCATTATTGAATGCCGACTGGATCTGGATCTGGTGGAGCTGGTCCGCGCAGCGCTCGCGAACCAGAACATCCAGGGCAAGCTCGAACAGCATCTGTTAACCGGGGTGGTGGAATTCCTGCTTGAACGGCTGCGCGCCTATTATCTGGAAACCGGCATCCGCGCCGATGTGTTCGAGGCGGTGCGCGCCAAGAACCCGGCGCGGCCTCTAGATTTTCATGCCCGTATCCAGGCAGTCAACGCTTTTCTGACTTTGCCCGAAGCGGCCAGTCTTGCGGCCGCCAACAAGCGTATCGCCAACATCCTGCGCCAGGCGGGCGGCAAGCCAGCGCACGACGTGCAACCGCGAACCCTGCGCGAGCCGGCAGAACAGTCGCTGCACGAAAACGTGATCCGGCTCCGGCGCGACATCCGGCCACTGGTAGCCAAAGGCGATTACACCAATACGCTCAGAAAACTGGCGGCGCTGCGCGTGCCGGTGGATCAGTTTTTCGACAAGGTACTGGTGATGGATCCGGATATCGAGTTGCGCACCAATCGCCTTGCGCTGCTGGCCAGGCTTTCGGCATTGTTCCTCGACACCGCAGATCTGTCGCTCATTCAGGTGGACTGATGCGGCTGGTCATCCTGGACCGTGACGGTGTCATCAATTCCGAATCCGACGCCTATATCAAATCCCCCGACGAATGGCTTCCCATTCCCTGCAGTCTTGACGCCATTGCGCGCCTGCATCGCGGCGGCTTTGCCGTGGTGGTAGCCACCAACCAGTCCGGAGTGGGCCGCGGCCTGTTCGATCTTGCCATGCTGAAAACAATTCATCAGAAGATGACGGCGGCTATCGAGGCGGCTGGCGGACGGTTGGACGGTGTGTTTGTCTGTCCGCACCATCCCGACGCGCACTGCGAATGCCGCAAACCCAAACCGGGCTTGTTCAAACAAATCGCGGAACGGTTTCGGGTGAGCCTGCATGGGGTGCCTATAATTGGTGATTCATTGAAAGACATCGAAGCAGCCGAAAACGTAGGTGCCCGGCCGATACTGGTGCGCACCGGTTATGGCGAACATACCTGGCGGAACCTGGCGGACAAACAGCGCGTGGAAGTGTTTGCCGATCTGGCGGCAGCCGCCACACATCTTCTGCAAGAGGCGCGGCCGTGATCTGGATCCGTTCGTTGATCTACAACATTTTCATGGCGCTCACGGCCGGGTTATTCAGCATCCCGGTGGCTCTGGCGGCACCGTTTCCGGCCGGCAAGCGTTTCGGCCACTGGATCGCGCGTCAATGGGTGCGCTGGCAATTCTTCGGGCTCAAACATCTGTGCCGATTGAATTACGAGATAACGGGCTTGGAAAATATTCCGGAACAAAATGCCATCACCTACTGGAAACACCAATCCACTTGGGAAACCATGGCACAGTTGCTGATTTTCCCGGCACAAAGCTGGGTGCTCAAACGCGAATTGCTATGGCTGCCGCTGGTGGGCCAAGCCATCTTTGCGCTCGAACCCATTGCAATTAACCGCAAGGCCGGCCATTCCGCCGTAAAACAGGTCTTGCAGATGGGTGAGCAGCGTCTGAAAGCCGGACTGTGGATGGCGATCTTTCCGGAGGGCACGCGCATGCCGCCCGGTACCACACGCCGTTACGGCTTGTCCGGCGCGCTTCTCGCAAAACAAACCGGCCGACCCATCATTCCGGTCGCTCACAATGCCGGAGATTTCTGGAAGCGCAACGCGTTTTTGAAATACCCTGGCACCGTGCAGGTGCGTATCGGCAAGCCCGTGTTTGCAAACGGCCGGCCACCGGAAGAAGTAAACGCCGAAATCCAGAACTGGATCGAAGCTCAAATGAGAGAGATCAGCCCGGGTTATTCAGGCAGTGTGCCGAAGCACCAGTCCAAAAATTAGGAAAATTCTGAACAAACGCTCGCGTTGAATCCACCAAAGCGCAAACCAGATGTTTCCCGTTTGCTTACCACGCTGGCAAGCCCCCTACGAGCAGTTCAGGTACGATTCTTGAAACTTCAGATATCGAGATTCGCGACTTCCAAGGCATACTTTTCGATGAATTCCCGTCGCGGTTCCACGGCGTCGCCCATGAGCGTGGTGAACACGTCGTCAGCGCTGCGCGCGTCCTCGACGCGCACCTTGAACAGACGGCGCGTTTCCGTATTCATGGTGGTTTCCCACAACTGGTCGGGGTTCATCTCGCCCAGTCCCTTGTAACGCTGGATAGCCTGGCCGCGCTTGGCTTCATCAAGAAGCCAATTCATGGCCTGTTTGAAACTCGCGACTTCCTGACGGCGTTCGCCACGGAGCACATACGCGCCTTCACCGATGAGCCCATCCAGTTGCTGCGCCAAGGCGGCGATGCTCTTGTACTCGCCAGAAGCGAAAAATTCACGATGAATAAGCTTGTCGGTAGAAAGACCGTGATGGGTGCGCGTGATTTTCAGGCTCGGTACCTCGCGGCTGGCCTCTTTGTGGGGCACCACGCGGTAACGGGTACCGCTTCCATCGTCGGCATTCAAGCGTTCTTCCAGGATTTTGGCCCAATTGCTGAGCCACGTGGTATCGCTGAATTTGTCGGTGGCTACTGTGGGCACGTACAGAAGCTTTTCCAGCACGCGTTCGTCGTAACGGCGGGTCCAGCGCCGGGTCATGGCTATCACTTCCATGTATTTCGACGCGAGTGCTTCCAGCGCAGTGCTGCTCATCATGGCAGCGTTTGTCTTGACACAAAGCTTGGTGTCCTCAGTGGCAGAACGCAGCAATAAAGTGTTGAGTTCCAAGTCATCCTTCACGTACTGCTCCTGCTTGCCGCGTTTCACCTTGTAGAGCGGCGGTTGCGCGATGTACACGTGGCCGCGGGCGATGAGTTCCGGCATCTGGCGGTAGAAAAAAGTGAGCAGCAAGGTACGGATGTGGGCGCCGTCCACGTCCGCATCGGTCATGATAATGATGCGGTGATAACGCAGTTTCTCGATATTGAATTCTTCTGTCCCGATACCGCAGCCGAGTGCGGTGATGAGCGTGCCGACTTCCGCCGACGACAGCATCTTGTCGAAGCGCGCTTTTTCCACGTTCAAAATCTTGCCCTTGAGCGGCAAGATCGCCTGGTATTTGCGATCGCGGCCCTGTTTGGCGGAACCACCGGCCGAGTCGCCCTCCACCAGAAACAATTCGGACAAGGCGGGATCCCGCTCCTGACAATCCGCAAGCTTGCCCGGCAGGCCAGCAACATCCAGTGCACCCTTGCGCCGTGTCATCTCGCGGGCCTTGCGCGCGGCTTCACGGGCGCGCGCTGCATCTATGACCTTGCCGATGATGATCTTCGCTTCGCCGGGTTTTTCCAGCAGAAACTCCTGGAATTTTTCGGCCATGACAGACTCCACCACCGCCTTTACTTCGGATGAAACCAGTTTGTCTTTTGTCTGCGATGAAAATTTTGGATCCGATAATTTTACCGATACAATCGCGGTCAAACCTTCACGCGCATCATCGCCAGTCATGGGGATTTTTTCTTTTTTGAGCCGGCTTTCGGTTTCGATGTAATTGTTGATGGTGCGGGTCAGTGCCGCGCGAAATCCAGCGAGGTGCGTGCCGCCGTCGCGCTGCGGAATGTTATTGGTGAAGCAGTACACGGTTTCCTGATAGGAATCATTCCACTGCAGCGCGATTTCCACCGTGGTGCGCGCGCGCTCCACAAGAAAATGAAACACGGCTTCGTGCAACGCGGTCTTGTTGCGGTTCAGATATTGCACGAAAGCCTTGATGCCGCCTTGGTACTGAAACACGTCGTGTTTGTCGGTGCGTTGGTCGTGCAGCAGGATGCGCACGCCGGAATTCAGGAAGGATAATTCCTGCAGGCGCCGCGCCAGGATCTCGTAATTGAACTGGATGTGGGTAAAAACTTTGGCGCTGGGTTTGAAGCGTATCTCGGTACCCACGCCCTGGGCTGGGCCAATTACTTTCAGGGCGTACGCCGGATCGCCATTCCGGTATTCCTGCTCGTAGAGCTTGCCGTCCCGCTTGATGAGCAGATGCAGATGTTCTGACAGGGCATTCACCACCGATACCCCAACCCCGTGTAGCCCACCCGCCACTTTGTAGGAGTTATCGTCAAATTTCCCGCCAGCGTGCAAAACGGTCATAATGACCTCGGCGGCAGATCGGCCTTCCTCTTTGTGCATATCAACAGGGATGCCGCGGCCGTTATCCACGACGGTGACTGATTCATCCTCATGAATCGTAACGGAAATTTCTGTGCAATAGCCCGCCAAGGCTTCATCAATGGAGTTGTCCACCACCTCGAAAACCATGTGGTGCAACCCGGTGCCATCGTCGGTGTCGCCGATATACATACCGGGACGTTTTCGAACTGCGTCTAGCCCACGCAAGACCTTGATATTATTGGAATCGTAGCGCGTTTTGTCGGTCATAAAAAAAGCTCCAGGGTGACCGCGAATTATACCATTTCACGGATTTCGCCCTGTTTCACGTGGAACACCCTAGATGCACGCTCGACAATCAGTGGTGGTGGATCAATAACGGTTATGAAGGCTTGGGCACCAGCTTCCTCAACCCTCTCCATGAAACGGGCCAAATGTCTCTCGTCCAGTTCAGCTGCCAAATCATCCAGCAATAAAGTGCATGGACGGCCGGTTAGCTCTTTATACACGGCGGTCTGAGCCAATAACAAGGCGCCCGCTAAAGATTTCTCCTGTCCACGGGATACCCTTTCTTGGGCGGCCTTGCCATCCACTTTAATCAACAATTCTGCGCGGTGAGGCCCTACCTGGGTCATGCCTGCTTGACGGTCCCGTTGTGCTCCGCCCCGAATGGCACCCGACAAGGTTTGGTCCTCCGCCCAGCCGGGCCGATATTCCAGAGTAACGTTCATCCCACCCAATGCTTGCCCTGCCCACGTGACAGCAATGGCAGATAGACTGCTTAGATATTGGCGGCGCAGCGTATCTAGAGTCTCACCTGCCGCAATCAACTCACTATCCCAACTTTGCACTTCGCGAGCAGGTTTGCCCACACGTAGCAAAGCATTGCGTTGACGGAGCGCCCGCTGATATTTTCGCCAGATTGGGAAAAAACTCGGTTCCACGTGAAACACACCCCAATCCAGGAATTGCCTGCGCTGCCGGGGCGCACCCCGAATAAGCTGGTGAACCTGGTTATCTACCAACTGAATCGGAAAAACTTCAGCCAACTGCGCCAGACTATACGGAGCTTGGCCGGCGATCCTTGCCTGTAATTGGCCACCCTCCCGAACCAACCCAATGGAGACGGGGCCAGAGGTGCCGGTCACTTTGCCGATGACTTGAAACCCATTGCCCGCTTCAAGGGTGGCAATTTCAAGCCTAGCTGTTCGGAAGGAGCGTCCCCGGCTCAAAAGGAAAATAGCTTCCAGCAGACTCGTCTTACCGGAAGCGTTTTCACCAATAATTAGGTTGAAGTTGGGAGAAAACTCGAGGTCAGCAGCACGAAAACAACGAAAACCCCGCAGCAACAGGCTTTGCAAGCCCATAATGACTGGTAGTCAGAGCCGCATTGGCATGACGACGTAACGACAAGATTCATTTTCGGGTGCACGGATCAAACAACTGCTATTCGCATCCGTTAGCGTGATATGCACCACTTCGCTCTCCAAAGCCTGCAAGGCATCCAAAAGGTAGGTTACATTGAAGCCGATCTCGAGCTCGCTGCCCTCATACTGGACCTCTATCTCGTCTTCCGCTTCCTCCTGCTCCGGGTTATGAGCCAGCACTTTCAGCCGCTTGGGCGCCAGTTGCAAGCGTACACCCCGGTATTTTTCATTGGAAAGAATAGCAGCCCGGCCCAGTGCTTCACGCAGTAGCTGCCGATCTGCAGTGAATATTTTATCACCATCCTTGGGAACAACACGTTCGTACTCCGGGAAACGACCGTCTATCAGCTTTGATGTGAAGCGAATTCCTGGTAAATGGACGCGGATGTGATTTGTCCCTAGTTCGATTTTGGCTTCCAAGTCATTGTCTCCCAATAGCCGCTGCAGCTCCAAAACACCTTTGCGAGGCATAATAACCTGCTGTGGGACCCCGTCCAAGGCCATTTTTAAGTCGCACAAGGCGAGCCGGTGACCATCCGTAGCCACCGCTCTCAAGTACTTATCACTGGTTTCCAGCAACAACCCATTCAGGTAATAACGAACATCCTGCTGAGCCATCGAGAATGCAGTACGAGCAAGGATGTCGCGTAGGTGGTTTTGAGCCACCTGGAAGCCATGTTGTACGTGGATGTCTTCCACAGCAGGAAAATCCGCCGCGGGCAAGGTTGCGAGACTAAAGCGGCTTCTTCCACAATGTAGAGATAGTTTGCCTTTATCCAGGTTCAATGCGATCTTCGCGCCTTCCGGCAACGATCGGCAGATATCCAAAAGTTTGCGTGCCGGGACCGTCACCTCGCCTGTTTCTTGTACTTCAATCGGTTTTTCCGCGACTAGCTCCACTTCCATATCAGTGGCGGTAACCGACAAGCTGTTTTCGCCTGCTGCCAGCAAAAGATTGGCAAGAATGGGCATGGTTTGGCGTCTTTCCACCACGCCTGCCACAGTCTGAACGGGAGCAAGAAGTGTGTCCCGAAGCGTTTCAAATTTCATTTATCCACCTACTTCTTGGATTTGGAGGTAAGAATATCTTAAGAAATCAATAATTATAGTTATACGTGGCCTGGTTGTTGGAAAGTCTATTTCTATTTTATTTTCAAAGGCTTAGGTTAATTAAATATTGTTGAGACCTGCTCTAAAAGTTGGTTGTTAAGCTGTTTTGGGATTGGGGACAAACCCAACTTTGGAAATATCCCCCAGTTTATGCACAGCCCATTAACCGGTTAACACCCTCGTTAGGGTTTGATAATCCTCTTCGAAACGCGGATCCAAACCACGCAGCTCCAACACTTTACGGCAGGCGTGTAGGACGGTGGTATGGTCACGTCCGCCGAAGGCATCCCCTATCTCCGGCAGGCTGTGTGTGGTCAGCCCCTTGGCCAGACTCATGGCTACCTGGCGGGGCCGGGCAATTGAACGGCTGCGTTTCTTGGAAAGCATGTCACTCACGCGCACATGGAAGTAATCTGCCACGGTCTTTTGGATGTTATCCAAGGTTACTAACCGGTCTTGGCGGGCGAGGATGTCTTTAAGCCATTCTCGCGCATTTTCCGTGGTTACGGTCTGGCCCGTGAATTGGGCATTGGCGGCGACTCGCCGCAAAGCACCCTCAAGTTCGCGGATATTGGAGCTGACGCGCTGGGCAATGAAGAATGCCACCTCGCTGGGTAGCTCAACATTTTCCGCTGTGGCCTTTTTCATAAGAATGGCAACGCGTGTTTCCAGCTCCGGCGGCTCGATTGGGACGGTTAGCCCCCAGCCGAAGCGGGATTTTAGGCGTTCTTCCAGACCCTCCACTTCCTTGGGATAACGGTCACAAGTCAGGATTACCTGCTGCTGACCCTCAAGCAAGGCATTGAAAGTATGGAAGAATTCCTCCTGAGAGCGCTCTTTGCCCACAAAAAACTGGATATCGTCAATGAGTAGGGCGTCCAGAGTTCGGTACTGCCGTTTGAACTCGTTAATGGTGTTGTGCTGCAAGGCCCGCACCATATCGTTCACGAAGCGCTCAGAGTGTACGTACGCCACGCGTGCCCTAGGATTGCGCTGCTGGATCAGCTGCCCGACACTCTGCATCAAATGGGTCTTGCCCAAGCCCACGCCGCCGTAGATGAATAAGGGGTTGTACGCACAGCCGGGATTTTCTGCGACCTGACGCGCAGCAGCCACGGCGAACTGATTGGATTTTCCCTCAACGAAGCTCTCAAACGTATAGAGGGTATTCAGGCCACTGCCTGGCGTGAGGAGTGCGGGACCCGTATTTGGCTGGGTACGCACATCAAAAACAGCTTCTTGCTCGCGGCTGGTGCCGACTTCCAGCAGCACGCGGCGTTCCCGGTCTTCGGCCAAATCCCGGGCCAATTTCGAAATCCGCGTTAGAAACCTGTCCCGCACCCAGTCCATGACGAACCGGTTAGGAGCCAACAGGCGCAGGGTTGTAGCGTCCTCTTGGGCGTGTAGCGGCCGGATCCAGGTATTGAGCTCCTGTTCGGTAAGCTCGTGTTCCAAATGATCCATACACCGCGTCCATAGCGATGGCATGCCAAGACCCCCGGGCGGTTGCAATTAATTCAGCCGGATTCGGCAGCACCAAAAAGGTACTGAGCGAAAGAGAAGGGGCAGTCTATACCGGAATTTGACAGTTATCCACAGGCCGAAATACGTTAATTCTCCGTGAGATATGTTGGCAACAAATAGAACTGTCCGGTTTTGTAACACATGAATTGTCCGCTTGGGTAGTGGCTGTTTCCGGGGCGGCGAAGCGGATTCACGCGGCCACCGGGACAGCTTGGGCCGTGATGAGTTGCC
>JBOIAY010000211.1:0-5599 GCA_050739255.1 Gammaproteobacteria bacterium | reverse complement strand
GGGAAGGATTCGAACCTTCGTAGGCGTAAAGCCAGCAGATTTACAGTCTGCCCTCGTTGGCCGCTTGAGTACCCCTCCACAGACGAAGCCGCGAATTGTCTGATAAATCACGGATTTGTGTCAACCGGCGGACCCGTCCTGACCGCGGTCCCGCCTGCAACGGCACCTTTGGCCACCCCCCGCAATCAGGCTTGGGTTGGAAACGCGCAATTCCTGTGCCAGCGATCGTAAGCCCCGGCCGGGATGGCTGGAGGTTCGGCTAATCTGCAATCAATTGCAGTATCTCGTGGGTACGTGCTTGCACCAACGGCGCATCAGCACGCGATTCCACATTCAATCTCAGCAAAGGTTCGGTGTTGGAGGGTCTGAGATTAAAGCGCCAGGCCGGGAACTCCATGCTCAGGCCGTCAAAATGGGAAACCTCCAGGGCAGCCGCCTGATAATGCACTTGCACCTTGCGCATGCACGCTTCGCTGTCCGCCACCGTACGGTTGATCTCACCGCTTACCGGAAACCGCCGCATGCGCTCGGCAACCAGTTCCGATAAAGGCAGACCCGTTTTGGACAGCAGTTCCAGCACCAGCAGCCACGGAATCATGCCGCTGTCACAGTAGGCGAAGTCCCGGAAATAATGATGCGCGCTCATCTCGCCGCCATACGCCGCGTCGGCACAGCGCATCACATCCTTGATGAAAGCATGCCCGCAGCGGCTCAAGACCGGCGTGCCGCCCGCCTGTTGCACCATCTCCTGCGTGTTCCAGACAAGACGCGGATCATGCACGATATTTCCTGTATGGGTTTTTTCCAGGAAGGACTGGGCCAGCAGCCCTACAAGGTAATAGCCCTCCACGAACTGGCCTTGTTCATCGAAGAAGAAACAGCGGTCGAAATCCCCGTCCCAGGCAATCCCTAACCTCGCGCCGTTGTTCAATACCGCGGCACTCGTTTCGGCGCGGTTTTCAGTCAACAGCGGATTGGGAACCCCGTTCGGAAACCTGCCGTCCGGCTTATGATTGAGCCGTGTGACTGCAAGCGGCAAGTGTGTCGCAATGGCGTCGAATACCGGACCGGCACAACCGTTGCCTGCATTCACCACCAGCAAGCCGGGCTTCACCGCCGCCACATCTATATAACCGAGCACGTGGTGCACGTAGTCATCGCGCACTGTGATCTGCTCATATCCGCCCTTGGGCCCGCGGGGCTTCGCAGCCTCCCCGGCCACCACGCGCCTGGCGATCTCTTGTAAGCCGGTGTCGGCACTGACCGGGCGCGCGCCCTCGTGCACGAACTTCATGCCGTTGTACTCGGGTGGATTGTGGCTGGCGGTGATCATGATGCCGCCGCTGGTCTTCAGGTGAAAGGTGGCGAAATACACTTCCTCCGTGCCGCACTGGCCGATATCAAGAACGTCCGCGCCTGCCGCACGCACTCCGTCCGAAACCGCCGTTGCCAGCGCCGTGCTGGACAAACGCACATCCCGGCCAATCACCACGCGCTGCGGCCGGAACAGTTGCGCGTAGGCATGCCCGATGCGCCAGGCGACGTCTTCGTTCAGATCGTCGGGCACCCGGCCGCGCACATCATAGGCTTTGAAAGATGAAAGAAGGGACATACCCGAGTGTTTACAAGTGAAGTTCCGCTCTGCTGGTGGGGAAAGGTGAGGATACAAGCGCACTCATTTATTCACGCGCCCGTAATTATCCTCGAAGCGCACAATATCGTCCTCGCCCACATACGCACCGCTCTGCACCTCGATGATATCCAGTGGCGTATCGCCCTGATTGCGCAGCCGGTGCTTGGTATTCACGGGAATATAGGTGGACTCATCCGGTCGCAGTGCGAACACCTCCTCGCCACGGGTTACTTCGGCCTCGCCACGCACCACCACCCAGTGCTCCGAGCGGCGGTGATGCAGTTGCAAGGACAGGCTGGCGCCGGGCTTCACTTGGATGCGCTTCACCTGCATGCCTTCGCCGCGAGCCAGGCTCTCGTACCAGCCCCAGGGGCGGTACACACGCAGATGGCTTTCCGCTTCATCACGGCCCTGGTCCTGCAACGCGGCCACCAGTTGCTTTACCTCTTGGGCGCGGCGCATGGGCGCGACAAATACCGCATCCGGAGTTTCCACCACCACCTGGTCGCGCAGGCCCACAGCCGCCACCAGACGGCCGCTCGAATGCACAAACGATCCGCTGACATCCGTGAGCATCACGTCGCCGCGGGTCACGTTGGCATCGGTTCCGTGGCTGCCGAGTTCCAGCAGGCTCGACCAGGAACCCAGATCGCTCCAGCCCGCATCGAGTTCCACCACCACCCCGCTCTTGGTATGTTCCATCACCGCATAGTCTATGGATTCGCTGCGGCACGCGGTAAAGGCCCGGGAGTCGAGGCGCAAAAATGCGCCGTCCTGCTCCGCGCCGGCAATCGCGGCCCGTGCAGCGTCAGCGATATCCGGTGCCTGGTCCGCCAACTCCTGCAGATACACATTCGCGCGCACCAGAAACATGCCGCTGTTCCACAGATATTCGCCGCTCGCCACATAGGCCGCCGCCGCATGCGCGTCCGGCTTTTCCTTGAACTGGCTCACCTGGGACACGCCCGGCTCGCCAAAGCTTTTGCCTTTGCGGATGTAGCCGTAGCCTGTGTGCGGCTGCTTCGGCGCCACGCCGAACACCACGACCGAGCCGTGCTGCGCCGCGCGCATGCCTTTGCGTACTGCCTCCGCAAACTGCGCCTGGTTTTCCACATGATGATCGGCGGGCAAGGCCAGCAGCAGCGCATCCGTCTGGGTGCGGGTGGCCTGCAGCGCCGCCACCGCCAGTGCGGGTGCGGTATTGCGCCCCACGGGTTCCAGGATCAGCGTCGCATCCATCACGCCCAGTTCAGTCAGCTCATCCAGCATCAGAAAGCGATGCGCTTCATTGCCCACAATCATCAGCGGGTCAACCGATTCCAATGCGCGTGCCCGCAATACCGTTTCCTGGAACAGCGAATGCGTGCTCAGCAACTTCAGGAACTGCTTGGGATGCTGCCCGCGGGAAAGCGGCCACAGGCGCGTGCCCGAGCCACCGCACAAGATCACCGGAACAATATTATCCGTGTTCATCGGTCTTCAGCTCCTTTGCAAGGCGCGCACGCGACGTAGAATATCCACTCTTCCTCACCCTCTTCCTCACCTGAAAAATTCAACTTTAAAAACCGGGTTCTCATCCACCGCTTGGCCTGCGTTTCCGCAAGAGATCAATAAACTCTCTCGGCGTCATCACCACGACATCCGCGCGGCTGCTTTTCGGATAATGCGCTCCATTCCCGGTCACCAGAATCGCGCTCAGCGCGTGTGCCGCCGCGATGAATACTTCGTCATCCTCGTCCGGCATCGGGTATGGCCATGGCAACGTGATAACTTCCGTGCCGTAGCGTTCCACGGCGTCAAGAATCCGGGTGACACGTCCTTGATCAAGAGCCAGTTGTGGCCGCGCCAAGACATCCCGGTATTCAGCCAGAATCCTAGGCTCAATCCCAAGTTCAAGGCTGCGGCTTAGCACCAGATCCAGTATCTGTCCGGGTGGACCGCGTTCCGACAGGATACCCGACACCAACACATTGGTATCGAGAACAATCAGGGTCAAGCCGGACTACCTGTCGTGCGACCCCGTTTGCGCCGCCGCGTATCCCGAATCATGTCATCAATCTGTGCGGGTGTGAGTTGATCAAGGCCGCGCTCACGCACGTCGCGTCGCAGCCCGCGCAATGCCACCCGGGCGCGTCCCAAATGAACGGCCTGGAGCGTCTCATCCAGGCTGCTGTCATCCACTGACAGCATAACGGCGACGGGCCGGCCGTTCGAGGTCAATACGACCTCGCCCTCAGCCGCGATATCGGCTTGGGCCGCGCCGGGGCGATTCCGCAACTCGCGAATTGTGATGGTTTTCACACGCATAAGTGTAGCACACTTGTAGCGCAATGTTGCGACGCAACAGGGAGGTCTCTTGGCAGGTCCTTGCTCCGGGCTCATCCCGTCTTACCGGATGGCCGGCAACCATCAGAAGAAGCAAGTTGATTCAATACGCATTCTTGTTCACGAAGCCCTTGAACAGCGTCAGAAAGATGATTCTGAGATCGAACCAAAGCGACCAGTGTTCGATGTAATACAAGTCGTGTTCGACGCGGCGCTGCATTTTGTCCACGGAATCCGTCTCACCGCGCCAGCCATTGACCTGGGCCCAGCCGGTGATGCCGGCCTTGACCATATGCTTGTGCATATACCCCGGGATATCGCGTTTGAAGTCCTCAACAAAAACCGGTCTCTCTGGCCGTGGTCCGACGATGGACATATCCCCTTTAAGAACGTTGAAAAACTGCGGTAACTCAATCGAGACTCGTGCGGCGAATAAACTTGCCGAACGCTGTGGCCCGGTCGTCATCCTTGTTTGCCCACATTGCGCCAGTCTGTTTCTCCGCATCCATCCGCATGGACCGGAATTTGAGCATCTGG
This sequence comes from Gammaproteobacteria bacterium, assembly GCA_050739255.1. Taxonomy (GTDB): domain Bacteria; phylum Pseudomonadota; class Gammaproteobacteria; order Natronospirales; family REEB76; genus REEB76. The sequence continues at coordinate 1,104 of JBOIAY010000211.1, read as the reverse complement.
TATGCACGTCTATTCCATCCCACGCGCTCCTGCCGATAGAACACGGGCCCCGGCGAGGACAGTTTCACGCCAATGGCGATCAGCAACATCACCGGGCTGATGAGCACCAGGATACTGGCTGCCAGCAGCCGATCCTCGAAGCCCTTGATGACCTGGCTCATGCCCTGCATGGGACTCGCCGTGAGATCAATCATCGGCACGTCCAGAATCTCCGTCACGCCGCGGTTGAGCAGAAACAACCCGAAGAAATCCGGTGCGTAGCGGACGTTGGCCGTACAATAACGCAGTTGCGTCAGCACCTCGCGCAATTTTTCGCCTTGCTCCAGCGGCAGCGCGATCCAGACCTCATCAACGGTGTGGGTCTCCACATAGCCTGCGAGTGCCGCGAGCGGCGGCTGCGTCATTCCCTCAAGAATTCCCTGGACCGTGCCGGCGCTGAACACCGCCACAATATCAAAACCTGTCCAGATTGCACCGCGCGTCGTCTGCACCAGTTCACGCGCCTGATTCCCCTCGCCGATCACCACCACTTGCCGGCGATTGAAGCCGCGCCGGCGCAGCATCCGCAAAGCCGAGAACGCGGCAAGCCGGAGCAAGACCACAAACAACCCGACCCATCCAAACCACCCCGCCATCCATAGCCGGGAGAAATGCTCCGCGTGTTTCACCGCCACCAGCAGCACCATGAGCAGCACGAACACGGTTATCCAGGCTGCCAGGGCCCGTCCCGCTGCTGCCAATAGTCCCTGACTGCGCCAGGATTGATAGACGCCCGCGATGGGAAAGACAACCAGTACCAGCAGCGCGCCGATCAGGATCAGCGCCGGGTAGCCGAGCGTGAAGGCCCGATCCGAAAAACGCAGATAGTAGGCGAGCAGGCCACCGGCGATACACGCGAGCACATCCAGCGCCCGCGTGAACGCGGATACCGCTGACGAATGGCGTTTGAGCACCCCTCGCCCCGCGCTCATGCTTGTGTCCTTCTTACAACCCCCCGATGTGCGCAATACTAACAGGATGTTGAAAAAGGCCTTCCCTGGCCTTTTTCAACTCGAAAACCGAAAATGCGATTTCCGGTTTTCTCCATTTTTCAATCAGTTAGAC
>JBOIAY010000210.1:0-4960 GCA_050739255.1 Gammaproteobacteria bacterium | reverse complement strand
GTCAATATCCAATTCGAGAGAAAGCACGGGTTTGAAATGCCGGTCGCCCCACAGGTGCGCGAGGTGCCCATCCCGGAGACCATCACGGTGGGCGAACTGGCGCAGCGCATGGCTGTGAAAGCCACTGAAGTCATCAAGGCGATGATGAAGATGGGCGCCATGGTCACCATCAATCAGGTTCTCGATCAGGAAACCGCCGCCATCGTCGTGGACGAGATGGGTCACAAGGCGAAATTGATCAAGGAAAATGCTCTGGAAGAGCAGGTGATGCAGGTGGCCCAGGAGGGCGACGAGATCACGCGCCCGCCAGTGGTCACCATCGTGGGCCACGTGGACCACGGCAAGACTTCTTTGCTGGATTATATTCGCAGCACGCGGGTGGCGGCGCGTGAAGCTGGGGGTATCACCCAGCACATCGGTGCCTATCGCGTCGAAACCAATAAAGGTGTCATCACCTTCCTGGATACGCCGGGTCATGCGGCTTTTACTGCGATGCGCGCTCGCGGTGCGAATGTGGCGGATATCGTGGTGCTTGTGGTCGCGGCCGATGACAGTGTGATGCCGCAGACGATTGAAGCTATCCAGCATGCCCGTGCAGCCGAGACGCCCATCGTGGTGGCGGTCACCAAGATTGATAAACCCGAAGCTGATTTGGAGCGGGTGCGCAGCGACCTTTCGAAACACGAAATCATTTCCGAGGAATGGGGTGGCGAGAACATCTTCGTGAACGTGTCTTCCAAGACAGGTGAAGGCGTGGACGCCCTGCTGGATTCCATCCTGGTACAAGCCGAAGTGCTGGAATTGAAAGCCGTGGACAGCGGTCCGGCTGCCGGTTTCGTGCTGGAATCAAGCCTGGAGAAAGGCCGCGGATCCGTGGCCACAGTGCTGGTGCAGCGTGGCCTGCTCAAACCGGGCGATATCCTGCTCACCGGCCAGGAATATGGCCGTGTGCGTGCCATGTTCGACGAAGATGGCAAGCAATTGCGGGAAGCTGGACCCGCTACACCGGCGTTGGTGTTGGGGCTTTCGGGCACGCCCAATGCGGGTGACGACGCGGTGGTGGTGCCCGATGAGCGCAAGGCGCGTGAAGTTGCCTTGTACCGTCAGGGCAAATTCCGTGACGTGAAACTGGCGCGCGTGCAGGCCACCAAACTAGACGACGCCTTCCAACAGATGCAGGCTGAGGCGCTGGAAGGCCTAAACCTTCTCATTAAATCCGACGTGCAAGGCAGTGCCGAGGCCTTGCGTGATGCACTGATCGGATTATCCACTGAAGAAGTGAAAGTCAAAGTCATCGGCAGCAGTGTCGGCGGCATCACCGAATCGGACGTGAATCTGGCGCTGGCCTCGAAGGCGGTCATCATCGGCTTCAACGTGCGGGCCGACAGCGGCGCGCGCCGCATGATCAGTGAATCCGGCCTGGATGTGCGCTATTACGGCATTATCTACGAGGCGATTGACGATGTGAAAAAAGCCATCACCGGCATGCTCAAGCCGGAACTCCGCGAGCAGATCGTGGGCCTGGCCGAAGTGCGCGAAGTGTTCCGTTCTTCCAAACTGGGCGCCATCGCCGGTTGCCTGGTGGTGGACGGGCAAGTCAAGCGCAATCTGCCCATCCGTGTGTTGCGCAACAATGTCGTCATATACGAAGGCCAACTGGAGTCGCTGCGGCGCTTCAAGGACGACGTGAGCGAAGTGCGCGCAGGCACGGAATGTGGCATCGGCGTGAAGGACTACAACGACGTGCAGCCGGGCGACCAGATCGAGTGCTATGAGCGCGTTGAAGTGGCGCGCAGCCTCTGAGGTACGGCGCCCGTGCCACGTGAATACGAACGCAGAACCCGCATCGCGGGCTTGCTGCAGCGCGAGCTGTCGGAACTCATTCGACGTGAAGTGAAGGACCCGCGTGTGCACCTGGTCACGGTTACACATGTGGATGTGTCGCCCGATCTCTCCAATGCAAAAGTGCTGATTTCAGTGTTGGGAGCCGAAAACCAGCAACCGGAAGTGGTGGCCGCGCTTAACCACGCGTCCGGATTTCTGCGCCATAGTTTGGGACGCATGCTTAAGCTGCGCAGCATCCCGGAATTGCGCTTCAGTTACGATGATGTGCTGGATCGGGCCGCACATCTGGATGCGCTGATTTCCAGGGCCAATGCGCAGACGCATGATCATGAGGACAAGTCCTCGTGATATCGGCACTGTCAACGGCGAATGACACGCCCATCAGACACGCCGGAACAGGCAAAATATCCAAACGCGATGTACACGGTGTTCTGCTGCTGGACAAACCGACTGGCATCACTTCCAATCAGGTGCTTCAGGTGGTGAAACGCCTGTTCAAGGCGCGCAAAGCCGGCCATACCGGCAGTCTCGATCCTCTCGCCAGCGGCCTTTTGCCCCTGTGCTTCGGCGAAGCCACCAAGTTATCCGCATTCCTGTTGGATGCGGACAAGGAATATCAGGTCACCTGCGCGCTCGGCACGCGTACCGCCACTGCGGATACGGAGGGCGCGGTGCTGGAGCACCGCTTGGTGCCGGTTTTCACAGCGGGGCAAATCGAGAAAGTCCTAGTTCATTTCCGGGGCGAGATCCAGCAGATACCACCGATGTATTCGGCGCTCAAGCACAAGGGCGAGCGCTTGTACGACCTGGCCCGTGAAGGCATCGAGGTACCGCGTGCGCCACGTACGGTCCGCATTCATGAATTGCGGCTGCTGGGGGTTACACCCGCGAGTCTGGAACTCAGGGTGCGCTGTTCCAAGGGAACCTATATTCGCACCTTGGTGGAAGATGTCGCCGAAGCCCTGGGCACCTGCGGGCACGTGAGCGTTTTGCGCCGGCTGGCGGTGGGCCCTTATGGTGGTACGTTTCCTATGCACGGCCTGGAAAAGTTGCAGCAGTTGGCTGCTGCCGCCCCCGAAACACTGGATGGTCTGCTGCTGCCAGTGGACAGTGCCGTGTCTCATTGGCCGGAAATCAACCTAGGCGCGGATGCTGCCTGGTATTTCCTCCGGGGACAAGCGGTACTGGTACCTAGTGCCCCCACCATTGGTTGGCTGCGGGCATATGCTGATGGGCGCTTTTTGGGTCTGGCCGAAGTGCTGGCCGACGGCAGGGTAACGCCAAGACGGCTGATGAATGCGGGTTGAAAAAGTGGTTTCACGATGATTTTACTGGCCTTTTACTTGTTCGAGAGGGGCCGCACGACTAAAATACGCGGCTGACTTAAACGTCAACATCTGATAATCACTGGAGTCGAGACTATATGGCTTTCAATGCCGAAAAGAAGCAGGAAATCATCAGCGCCTACCGGCGCGATCCCCAGGATACCGGCTCACCGGAAGTGCAGGTGGCACTGTTGTCCGCCCGTATTGACGGCTTGGGTCCGCATTTTGAGCAGAACAAGAAGGATCACCATTCCCGGCGCGGCCTGCTCAAGATGGTGAACCAACGCCGTAAATTGCTGGATTACCTCAAGAACACGGACCAAGGGCGTTATGAGGCTCTGATCGAGCGTCTTGGCCTGCGCCGCTGATTTTTAATTTTTTATTCCCGGTTCTAAATCCCAGAACGCAGCACACGAAGGGCTTAACGTGACAGTATTCAATAAAAGTTTTCAGTACGGCAATCACACCATCACCCTTGAGACGGGCGAGATCGCCCGCCAGGCGGACGGCGCAGTGTTGGTGACCATGTCGGACACCGTGGTGCTGGTCACCGCGGTCGGTTCCAGGTCGGCGGTCGAAGGCAGGGATTTTTTCCCGCTCACGGTCAATTACCAGGAAAAGACCTACGCCGCAGGCAAAATCCCCGGCGGCTTCTTCAAGCGCGAAGGGCGACCCAGCGAAAAAGAAACCCTCACTTCCCGCCTCATTGACCGACCCCTCCGTCCGCTGTTTCCCAAAAGTTTCTACAACGAAGTCCAGGTAGTCGCTACGGTCGTCTCCGTGAACCCGGACGTGGACCCGGATGTGCCGGCCTTGCTGGGCGCTTCCGCCGCGCTGGCCATCTCCGGCATGCCCTTCATGGGCCCCATCGGCGCGGCGCGCGTGGGCTACCACAACGGACAATACCTGTTGAACCCCACCAAGACCCAGCTGCTCACTTCCGATCTGGACTTGGTGGTGGCTGGCACGGATAAAGCTGTACTCATGGTGGAATCCGAAGCGGAGTGCTTGCCGGAAGACGTGATGCTGGGCGCCGTGATGTTCGGTCACGAGAATATGCAAACCGCCATCAAAGTAATCAAAGAGCTGGCAAAGGAAGCCGGCAAGCCGGCTTGGGACTGGAAACCCGCTGAGAAAGACAAGGGCCTGGCTGACGCGATGGCTGCGGAAGCTGAGAAGCCATTGCGTGAAGCCTATCAGATTGCCGAGAAGCAATCGCGCTTCAGCCGTATCGAGGAAATCCGTGCCGCCGCATTGGCGAAATTTGCCGCCGGCGAGAGCCCGCAGTGGCCGCAGAATCTCGTGGCCAATGCCTTTATGGACCTGGAAAAGAAAATCGTACGTGGTTACATCATCGAGGGCAAACCGCGCATTGACGGCCGCGATACCCGGACCGTACGCCCCATCACCGTCAAGGTAGGTGTGCTACCGCGCACACATGGATCGGCATTGTTCACACGCGGCGAGACCCAGGCGTTGGTAGTGACCATGCTGGGTACCGGCCGTGACGCGCAGATCATTGACGCCATCGAAGGCGAGCGCAAGGAACCCTTCATGCTGCATTACAACTTCCCGCCTTACTCGGTGGGTGAAGTGGGCTTCATGGGCTCACCCAAGCGCCGCGAAATCGGCCACGGCCGCCTTGCCAAGCGCGGTATCCAGGCGGTGATGCCAGACATGGTGACGTATCCCTATGTGATCCGCGTGGTTTCTGAAATTACCGAATCCAATGGCTCCAGCTCCATGGCTTCGGTATGCGGCACCAGCCTGTCGCTCATGGATGCCGGCGT
>JBOIAY010000209.1:0-12781 GCA_050739255.1 Gammaproteobacteria bacterium | reverse complement strand
CGAATATTTCCGCCGCTACGGCCTCGACAAAACGCGCCTCAAGCTTGCCAAACCCGACGCCATCGTCATGCATCCGGGACCCATGAACCGCGGCGTGGAAATCACCTCCGACGTGGCGGACGGTCCGCAATCCGTAATCCGGGAGCAAGTGAACAACGGCATCGCGGTGCGCATGGCGGTGATGGCATCGCTCATGGCGAAGTGATTTGCGCGCGCTTTGGAAACCTTCATTCCGGAAAAGCAGTTTGCATGAACGCTAAACCGCACCGCGGCACGATTTTCCTCGAAGATGCGCCAGTCCTGGAACAGGAAAAATTTCCCGGCGCGCAATACGTGCTGCGCATCCAGGCGCCGTTATGCGCCGCGGCGGCACGGCCCGGCAGCTTCATCCATGTCACCTGCGATGCGGCGCTGCCCATGCGCCGGCCCATGTCCATCATGCGCGTATCGAAACAAGACGGCTGGGTGGAATGTCTGTACAAGGTAGTGGGCGAAGGCAGCCGCCTGCTGGCACAACGCCGGCGCGGTGATGTCGTGAGTAGCCTCGGACCCATCGGCAAACCGTTTGCTCCGCATCCGGAACGTCCGCGGCCGCTATTGATCGGCGGCGGCGTGGGCATCCCACCGATGATTTTCCTGGCCGATGTGCTGCGCCACGACAAGCGTGCGAATTGGCAAGCGCTGGTGCTCATGGGTTCGGAAGTGCCATTCCCCTTCAAAACCCGGCCGTCCACCATCGTGCTGCCGGGCATGCCTGACGGCGTCATCGGCTGCATGCCGCTCATGGAAGACTGGGACATCGCGAGCCGGCTCGCAAGCCTGCAAGGCTATCCCGGTTGTTACGATGGTTACGTCACCGAACTCGCGCGTCACTGGCTACACACCCTGGATAAACAGGCGTTGACCGAAACGGAAATCTTCGCCTGCGGCTCCACGCCCATGCTCAAAGCCGCCGCGCATCTCGCCCAGGAATTGGGCGTACCAAGTCAGGTGTCTTTGGAGGAATTCATGGCCTGTGCAATCGGAGGCTGCGCCGGTTGCACCGTGGAAGTACGCACGCCGGACGGGCCGGCCATGAAGCGCGTGTGCGTGGACGGCCCGGTGTTCGACGGCGCCAGCGTGTTTCCGCGCGACTGACTGACGGAACTATTGCATAAACACTACCGGCGCCCCAGTGCTCTCAGGAGAGACGTGCTATTCAGTGCGCGATTGCACCGGGACCGATGTACTTGTCGAAAAACGCCAGCATGCGGGTGTACAGTGCAAACCGATGTTCCGGTTCTGCGTAGCCATGCCACTCATCTGGTTCATACATCACTTGATACTTTTTCCCGGTCTGTTTGAGGGCAGCAATGAGTTCAATGTCATTTTTTGGTTTTGCTCGAGTATCGGCGCCCCCATACACGATAAACACTGGATCCTGGATTTTGTCTACTTGATAGACCGGCGATTCAGCTTTGAGTGCCGATTCATCATCTCCCAGCACTACATCCAGGTAGCGGTCGCCGAAAGCGTAACGAATAGCAAAATCGCTGTTCTCGAGCGTTGTCAAGTCATACACTCCGGCATAGCCGACGGTGCACTGATACAGCTTGGGGAAAAGGATGCTATTTTCCAACGCCGCGTAACCACCGTAACTTGCGCCGTAAATGCAGATGCGTTTGGGATCCGCAATGCCTTGTGTGATAGCCCAATGCACCGCGTCTGCCAAATCGCTCTGCATCGTAGTCCCCCAGTGGCGATAACCCATATCCTGGAATTTCATACCATACCCGCCAGAACCGCGATAGTTCACCTGCAACCAGGCATAACCACGGCTTGCAAAAAACTGTGCTTCCGGGTCCCAGCCCCATTCGTCGCGTAAGCCGTGCGGCCCGCCGTGGGGATTGATGATAAGCGGTAAATTTTTGTCGCTACTGCCCGGCGGTAATGTCAGATACCCGTGCAAGGTGACACCATCGCGCGCCTTGAACGTCACCGGCCGCATGCGCGCCATTTTCTTCGAATCAATTCCGGGCAGTGAATTGAACAGCAAGTTCGCAGTTTTGTTTCGGGCATCAAACAAATAATAAGCGCCCGGATTCTGGTCGCTGTGCACGTACACGATCATCTCTGATTCATCGCGGGTATTGCTGGTGATATCAACAATGTCATTCGGAAAAGTCGCGTACAGCAAGGCGAGATCCCTGGCCTCGGCGGATTTATTGTCCAGAATATGCAACGCCGGGTAACCGGGCATGGTCATGACCGCGACGATGTGCTGGGTTTTTTGCCAGTCAAACGACGTGATTACCTGGTTGATGTCGTAGTCGGGATCGCCGTATAAAAGCGTGGTCTTGAGCGTATCGGGGTCCAGCGCGTACAAACCAAGCGTCGAGCTTGGCGTGCGCCCGAGCCAATAGATCGTTTTGTTGTCAGCTGCAAATCCCACCGGTCGCGAGCTGGTAAACGCGGGATCGCCATTCTGATACAGAGTACTCAGATTCCGCCAGCCGCTGGCGCCCGCTGGCCGGTAGAAAAACTTCTCCACTCCGGTTTTGATATTGTTTCCGAGCGCCAACCGCACGTCGCCGTTGTTGTCAGTTAGCATGTCGCCGTTCGCCGCCGATGAAAAATAGGCCGGGTTGAAAAGCGTGCCGTAGTAGATATTCAACGAATATGCCTGCTCCGGTTTATTGGCTCCTGTGTACGCTTGCACAACTACGTTCTGGGCATCATTAGGAGGAATATAAAGCAGGCTCTGGAAAACCAGCGGCTGATCGTTGCGAGTGATGTGACTGAATTCAGACTGCCCTGACGGAAAATAGCCCATCAGCAATTTGACAGCCGAACCGTCCACATTGATGCCGAAAAGCTGGCCATCCGGAACCGGCTCGTCGAGGCTGCCTGGCTGGGTGGCGGTCGCAATCAGCAGCCGCTCATCATTTGCCCACCAGTATTCGTAAATCTTCTGACGCAAGCGCGTTTGGAAATTGGCAGTAACCTTGTGGTCGTCCGCCCGCATGACGATCAGCGTCTTGTGGTCTGCGCCAGTTTTATCGCTAGCCGCCACCATGGCAAGATACTTCCCGTCAGGTGATATCTGTACATCGGAAATCTGCGGATAGGAAAAGAATGCCTGGACCGGCGGCACCACCGCCGCAGGTTCTGCTGCACATACAGAAGCGGCCAAGAACATCGCCAGGATCATGGACAACACTCGTAACGGCATGATCTGTGCTCCCCGGTTAATTCGGCGCATACCGTTTAACTGACGCATTGCGGACGCACAAGCACTCAACCAAAATTGATCTTGGCCTCCAGATTGGCGCGCGAATCCGCGTAGCGCAGCGCTTCCTCGAGGGTAATCCTGCCGTCCTTGTAAAGCCGGTGCAGCGCTTCATCGAATGATTGCATGCCGGGTTCGGAGCTTTCTTCCATGGCTTCGCGTATCTGGTCAATCTCTCCCTTGAGTATCAGATCCTGGATATGTGGCGTATTGATCATGATCTCGACAGCCGCCAGACGCCGCGCCTTTTTGCCCATCACCAGGCGCTGCGAGATGATGGCGCGCAGATTTATGGACAGGTCCAGGAGCAATTGCTTGTGCATCTGCTCGGGAAACATGTTGATAATGCGGTCCATGGTCTGGTGCGTGTTGTTGGCGTGCAGCGTGGAGATGGCGAGCTGACCGGTGCCGGCGAGCTGGATGGATGCTTCCATGGTCTCACGGTCACGGCACTCACCGACCACGACGACATCCGGCGCCTCGCGCAGTGATTGCTTCAGGGCGTTGGCATACGACAACGTGTCCAGGCCGATTTCGCGCTGATTGATGATGGACTGGATGTTGGGGTGGTTGTATTCGATGGGATCCTCGATGGTGAGGATGTGCGAAGCGTCGTTCTCGTTGCGATGCCGCATCATGGCCGCGATGGTGGTGGACTTGCCCGAGCCGGTGGCGCCCACCACCAAAATCAGACCGCGCTTGTGCATGATGAGTTCCTTGAGCACATCAGGCAATCCAAGGTCCGAGAGTTGCGGCACTTCAGACGGAAGATAGCGCAGCACCATGGCCACTTGGCCGCGCTGCATGAATACGTTCACGCGAAAGCGCCCCATGCCTTCCTCGGCGATGGCGAAATCTGATTCGTGCTTGACTTCGAAGGAGCGCGCCTGTTTCTCGTTCATGATGCCGTAGGCCGCTTCCCTGACCATATCGGCGGTCAACAAAGTCTTGCCCACGGGCATCTGCCGTCCCTCGATCTTGATCTTCACCGGCGCGTCGCTGGTGAGATACAGATCCGAGGCCTTTTTTTCCACCATGAGTTTCAGGTACGGACTGATATCCATCAGATGCTCGTCTTGGTTTGATGCTGACCGGATCGACAATGGTTCAGAATTTCTTACCCTGACCGCTGTCCACGACGCGCAGGTCTTCGATGCCCTCATCCACCGCCCGCTTGTCGCGCTTGCTTTCCAGTTTGATGCGCAGACGCAGTTCGTTCTGCGAATCGGCGTTGCGGATCGTATCCTCGTAACTGATGAGCCCCTTCTCGAAAAGATCGAACAAGGACTGATCGAACGTCTGCATGCCGAGGAGCGTGGATTTCGCCATGATTTCCTTGATTTGAGTGACCTCCGCCTTGAAAATCAAGTCGGCAATCAGCGGTGAATTCAGCATGATTTCCACGGCCGGTATGCGGCCCGTGCTGCCCTGCCGGCGTATCAGCCGCTGCGAGATCAGGGCGCGGATATTAAGCGACAGGTCCATGAGAAGTTGCTGGCGGCGTTCAGGGGGGAAGAAGTTGATGATTCGGTCGAGCGCCTGGTTGGTGCTGTTGGCATGCAGCGTGGACAGCACCAGATGGCCGGTTTCGGCGAACGCCACCGCGTAGTCCATGGTATTGCGGTCGCGGATTTCGCCGATGAAGATCACATCTGGCGCCTGGCGCAAGGTGTTTTTGAGGGCGATCTCCCAGGAATCGGTGTCCACGCCTATTTCGCGCTGGGTGATCACGCAGTTGATGTGCGGATGCACGAACTCGATGGGATCCTCGATGGTGACAATGTGATCCTTGGAGTTCTTGTTGCGGTGGCCCATCATTGAAGCGATGGAAGTGGACTTTCCCGAGCCGGTGGCGCCCACGAAGATCACGATTCCACGTTTGGCCATCACGATCTCCTTGAGGATCGGTGGCAGGCCGAGTTTGTCTACATCCGGGATCTCGGTGTTGAGCAGACGCAGCGTGGCGCCCATGCGCCCCTGCTGCACGAAGGCACTGACGCGGAAACGGCCGATGCCGGGCGGGCTGATGGCGAACTGGCATTCCTTGGTGGCATCGAACTCCTTGGTCTGCCGGTCGTTCATGATGGCACGCACCAAAAGCCCGCTCTGTTCCGCGGTAAGCGGCTTGTCGGTTACCGGCGTGACCTGGCCGTCCACCTTGATGGCGGGCGGAAATCCCGCGGTAATGAACAGATCCGAGCCCTTGCGCGAGACCATGGCCCGCAGCAGATCCTGTATGAACTTGATTGCCTGGTCTTTTTCCATTGCCTGCTCCGTGGAAATTTATTCAGGTAAAGGCATCTTTGTTAACCGCATACACCCGCGCTTCATCCTTGGTGATGATGCCTTTGCGCACGATATCCGTGAGGTTCTGATCGAGCGTGATCATACCGGAGGCCTGGCCGGTTTGGATGGCGGAATACATTTGCGCGATCTTGTTCTCGCGAATCAGATTGCGGATAGCGGGGGTGCCAAGCATGATCTCATGCACCGCCATGCGGCCGCCACCGATCTTCTTGCACAGCGACTGGGCAATCACCGCACGCAGTGATTCCGAAAGCATGGCGCGCACCATATCTTTCTCCGCGGCCGGGAACACGTCCACCACGCGGTCAATGGTCTTGGCCGCAGAGCTGGTATGCAATGTACCGAAAACCAGATGGCCGGTTTCCGCGCCGGTGAGCGCCAAACGAATGGTCTCCAGATCGCGCATCTCGCCCACCAGAATGGTGTCAGGGTCTTCGCGCAAAGCCGAACGCAGGGCTTCGTTGAACCCCAGGGTGTCCTTGTGCACCTCGCGCTGATTGACCAGACACTTTTTGCTCTCGTGCACGAATTCAATCGGATCCTCGATGGTAAGGATGTGGCCGAATTCGTTTTCGTTGATGTGATTGATGATCGCGGCCAGAGTGGTGGACTTGCCGGAGCCGGTGGGGCCTGTACACAGCACCAGACCACGCGGCGTGCTGGCGATGTCCATGAATATCTTGGGCGCATTCAGCTCCTCAAGAGTCAACACCTTGTCGGGAATGGTGCGGAATGCCGCGCCCGCGCCGCGGTTCTGGTTGAAGGCGTTGACACGAAAGCGCGCCAGTTTGGGAATCTCGAACGAGAAGTCGCATTCCAGGAATTCCTCATAGTCCTTGCGCTGCTTGTCGTTCATGATGTCGTAGATCATGTCGTACACGTCCTTGTGCTCCATGGCCGGCATGTTGATGCGCCGCATGTCGCCGTCCACACGGATCATGGGAGGCACCCCCGCCGAAATGTGCAGATCGGACGCTTTGTTCTTGACGCTGAAGGCCAGCAACTGGGAAATATCAAAAGCCATAGCACTCCCCTGAGTGTGTAAACCGGCGGTTGTCCTCGCGCGCAACGGCCGTGGCCGCCTGGGCGCACTAAAGTAGTATGTAGTATAACGAAAGCCCGACCGAGCCAATTCTTGTACGTCCGCCTGCCGTCCACGATACCCATACCAGCATGACCGGCGCAACCCTGTAGCCCATCGCCCGAAACCTCAAGGCCGTGCGTGCACGCATGGCGGCGGCAGCCATGCAGGCGGGCCGCGACCCCGCCGCCATCAGGCTGTTGACGGTGAGCAAGACTTGGCCAGCCGCGGCTATCGAAGCGGCCTGCGAAACAGGACACAAGGAGTATGGGGAAAATTATCTTCAGGAAGCCCCGCCCAAGCTGGAAGCCTTGCAGCATCGCCACGATCTGGTGTGGCATTTCATCGGCACGCTGCAGGCCAACAAGACCCGGCCGGTGACCGAGCGTTTTGCCTGGGCGCAGGCCGTGGACCGGCAAAGGATTGCGCAACGGCTCGATGTGCAACGTCCCGTGACGCTGCCGCCGCTCAATGTCTGCATCTGAAGTTCATTTCGGCAATGAACCGGGCAAAAGCGGTATCGAACCCGCGCAGGTGCCGGCGCTGGCGGATTTTATCGCCTGCCTGCCGGGTTTGCGTCTGCGCGGCCTCATGAGCATCCCGCCGCTGTCTGATAATTCCACGACACAACGCCTTGCCTTTCGACGGCTGCGGAAACTGTTCGAGGAGCTGAAAAATCGCGGCTACGACCTCGACACCTTGTCCATGGGCATGTCGGATGATTTTGAGGCGGCCATCCTGGAAGGCGCCACCCTGATACGAACAGGCACGGCGATTTTCGGGACACGCGCCACAAAACATTCCTGAAAGCCTGTGCAGCCGGTATGCTAGGCACCAACCGGGAGGTTGCATTTGACTACTTACACACGAATCGCATTCATCGGCGGCGGCAATATGGCGCGCAGCCTCATCGGCGGTCTGCCGCAAAAAGGTTTTGCCGCAGCACACACGCGCGTGGCCGATCCCATACCCGCGCAAGATCAACACCAGTGTAAAGAGTTCGGAGTACACGCCGGTACCGATAACCTGGACGCCATCCGGGATGCCCAAGCGGTGGTGTTCGCAGTAAAACCGCAGGTATTCCGCGATGCGGTGCATCCTTGGGAAGCGCTCCATCGCGATCGCGGCGCGGAACTGTCGCGTGAATTCGGAAAGGACGAACCATGAGCGGCAACGGTCTTAATGCACTGGTGTTTCTCGTCAACATACTGTTCGGCCTGTACACCGCGGCGGTCATGCTGCGCTTTCTGCTGCAATGGGTGCGGGCGGATTTCTACAACCCCATCTGCCAGGCCATCGTGAAGCTCACCAACCCGCTGCTGTACCCCTTGCGGCGCATCATTCCCGGCTGGCGTGGTCTGGATTTCGCCGCGGTGGTGCTGGTGATTATCATCCAAGTCATTAACGTGGCGCTGATCTTGGCCATGTTGCGGTTCCCGTTGGCTCCGCTGTCGGTCGCCTGGTGGACACTGCTCAAGATCATCTTCGTGCTGGTGAATCTATACTTCGTCACCATCCTGGTGGAAGCGCTCTTGAGCTGGACCAACCAGGGTCAGCGCAATCCGGTCGCGAGCTTGTTATGGGGCGTCAACGCACCGTTACTTCAGCCAATCCGCAAGCTGATACCACTCATTGGCGGACTGGATCTCTCGCCCCTGGTGGCGCTGATCCTGCTGCAAGTCATCAGCATCCTGCTGCCTTTGCCGGCAGCGTTGCGCTGACGGCGGTCGGTAAGAATTGCAAAAAACCCTTATTTCCAGCGGAAAACCCTCACACTTTTCCCCGGCGTATGCTAGATTTCGCGGCGTGTTCCGCACTGCCATCCACAGGAGACCTACATGGCTGCAAAGAAAAAAGTTGCTTCCAACCCCAAGGCGAAAGTAAAGACTGTTGCCAAGGCCACCAAGGCGCCGGCGATCTCGGCGGAAAAACCGCTGACCAAGTCGGAAACCTATGCCTATCTCGCCCACACCACCGGTCTGAGCCGCAAGCAGGTGTCGAGCGTTTTCGGCGGCTTGGCCGAACTCATCGGCAAGAGCTTGGGCAAGAAAGGCCCAGGCGCGTACGTGGTTCCGGGCCTGATGAAGGTACGCGTGGTACGCAAGCCCGCCACCAAGGCGCGTGAGGGTATCAACCCGTTCACCGGCCAGCCGACCATTTTCAAGGCCAAGCCCGCCCGTAACGTAGTCAAGATCCAGGCCCTCAAGGCCATGAAGGACATGGTGCGATAACCATTCCGGCTCGGAGCCGCGGCATCGCGGCTCCGGCCTGTTCTTGAAAGCTGATTCCGTATCCGGCGTTACGCTGGCAGTATGCGTTTACCCTGCTGTCAAAGCCCGTTGCTTTGCCAGCATCAGTTCCGCAATCGGCACGTACAACAGTTCCGCCAGCTTGTGCATCAGCGCATCCTCGTACTTGTCGAGGCTGCCATCCTCATAGGCCACCCGCCAGAGCATCTCCAGCAGGGCCCGTTTCCCCGGCTCATCCAGTTGCGCGTTCAGCAGATGGGTAAACCGGTACAGCGAGACGCTTTGGTCCGATTCGATTTTGCCGGCGGTGAGCAGCGCCTGGGCTTCCTGCTCCGTCAGCGAAAACCGCTGCGCGAGCAGTTTCTTGGCGCGCTCCAGTTCCTCGGGCTTTTCTTGCATGTCGGAATGCGCCATTTCCACACAAAGCGCCGCCATCGCGAGCCTGAGTACCTGCTGCGGATCCGCGCCTGGCTGCGTGCGATCCGCTTTCAGGTTCTTTTCGATGAATTCGACAAATGAGGCAAACATCACTTATTGAAAGCCAAAGCCCAGTTTGATGCTGTAGGTATTATTGCCGGCGGTGCGGTTTGCCTCCAGGGCCAGATTCACCACCACCAAACTCACGGCCAAGCCCACGAAACCTTCATCGGCGGTGAAACTTTCATCCCGCAAACCCGTGGATGCATCCGGCGTGCTGTTGATCCATACGCGGCCGATACCGGCATAAGGCGTGAACGGGCCGAAGTCTTTGGATATTGTCAGATCCAGGCTCTTGGTGTTGAAACCAAGCTGGCTCACGCCGTTCAAATGACTGAAGGCCGCACGCAGACCCAACGCCGGCGTGAACGCGCTGCCATCCAGAACCGCATAGCGGAGATCGCCGCCATACGCCTTGATGTTGGAATTGGTGGCGAAACTGTAGAAGCCGCCCACGTCGAAACCGAACGGCAGACCTTTGCTCATGCGCGCCCGCGCCATGGGGATCGTGCTCACGTCGCTGCCACCGGTGGCGATATTCCAGGTAGATTGATGCGCCAGGTTCGTGGCGCTCACGTCGAAACCCAGATCAAAGCCGAGAATGCCTTCCGGCGCGGCCGACTGGAGCGGTTCGAAGCTCAACACCGCACCCAGGTCCGCGGACAGATCGTGGAACTGGCTCTGGGTGAGCGCCGGAAGATTGTTGATATCGTTGCTGGCGAAGGCGTACGTGGCCATGACAAGCAAAATACCGGCCAGAATCATGCGGCGCATACAAATCTCCCTGTGAAAACCGTTTTGAAGCTCTACCGGACTGACGCAAAAAGTTTAACAGAAGTGTTATGGAGTTTGTGCCTGTCTGGAAAACGCCATCACCACAGTCTCACGCACATCGTTCAGACGTCCGTGGAAAAAATGGCCGGCGCCCTTGAGTACCGCGAGCCTCGGTTTGACAGGAAGACTGGCCGCCCAGTCGAACACGGCTTGCGGTGACACCACCTCGTCGGCATCGCCCTGGATCAGCAGCCACGGATAGGCGGGCCATTCAATGGATGTGGTATCGAAGCGTTCCACCGCCGGCGCCACAGTCACCAGACGTTTGACG
Organism: Gammaproteobacteria bacterium; assembly: GCA_050739255.1. Classification (GTDB taxonomy): domain Bacteria; phylum Pseudomonadota; class Gammaproteobacteria; order Natronospirales; family REEB76; genus REEB76. The sequence goes on along the minus strand of JBOIAY010000209.1, from coordinate 2,294 downwards.
GGACGTTCGCTCTGGGCACGCAGCGCGATATAGGCGCCGAAGGAAAAACCGCCAAACCATACTGGCAGACCAGGATATTGAGCACTCAACCAATTCATGGCTGCCAAGGCATCATCGGTTTCGCCGATGCCGTTATCAAACGTGCCTGCGCTTTTGCCGACGCCGCGGAAGTTGAAACGCAAACTCACGGCGCCCAGATCGTTGAAGGCGCGCGCCAATATATAAGCAACCTTGTTAGTCATGGCGCCTTGTTGCAGCGGATGCGGATGACACACCACCGCGACTGCGCACGGTGGTAGTTCCGGCACATCCAGAAGGCCCTCGAGCACCCCGGCTTTGCCGACGAAACTCACACGCGCACTGGCACTCACGCCGGCACCTCCGAGGGTCTGCTGTCCTTGCGCGATGCCCCGAAACTGATGACCGTATCCCCGGGTCCGGGCGCAAACGTCGTACTGCGTGCATGTAATACCAGTCCGCCGCCGTGCTTGATCGCCAGTAACTGCAAAGTACCTTCGGGGCAGTCAGCCAGGTATTTTTCGTACGTGTACGTCTCGGTGAGATGGGTTTTCTGAAACACCCAGTCCTGATTCAATCGCCGCCACAACTCCTCATAGAGCGCCTCTTCGCCGAACGCGATGCGACCGCGCATGCCACGTGTGACGCCTTTCGGATCACCCGCCTCAGCAGCAACCATGGGCAATTGGAACACCAGGCCACGCCCCATGGACGGTGCAAACGCGGTACACACCGGCGCGTTGTAGGCATCATTGCTGGTGGCGGCCAGCAGGATACCCACGCCATGCAATTCCAGCGAAGCTTCCGCAGACTCGGAGAGGATCTCACCGTAATGCACCGGGATACCGGCCAGGCGCGGCGCGCTCAATCGGTGCCAGGAATTGTCCACCACCAATGCATTGGCGCCAGACTCGATCAGCGTTCGGGCAAATTCCGTGGTCCAGGGTGATGCGCCCACGATGAGTAGGCGGTTGCTGACTGCGGCGGCGAGTCCGAAGACGCGCGCGATCCGTTCGAGCGTGAGGCCGTGAGTCAGCACCGTGGCAAACACCAGCACGAACATGAGCGGCACCAACAATTCCGCATCCGCGTAACCCGCGGCTTGCATGCGCGGTGCGAGTACACCGGCGGTGGCCACGGCCACCACACCGCGCGGCGCAATCCAGGCCAGCAGCAGACGTTCACGCTTGTGCATGCCCGCGCCGAAGGTGGCAACCCACACCGCCAGCGGGCGCGCCGCCAGCATGAGGACCACGATCAACAGCGCTCCATCCCAGCGCAAATGACTGAGGATGCGCGGGTTCAGATCGGCGGTGAGCAGAATAAAGATGATGGAAACCAGCAGGATGGTGATGTATTCCTTGAAGCGGCGCATCTCCTCGATGCCCGGCAAATGCATGTTGCCCATCACGATGCCCATGACGGTGGCTGCCAGCAGGCCGGCTTCGTCCTGCACCGCGTTGGCAGCCACGAACACGCCGATCACCAGCGCCAATGTGATGGGCAGCTTCAGGTATTCCGGCACAGCGTGGCGACGAAATGCCCGTCCGAGAAGATAAGCCATACCGCCGCCGAAAACACCGCCCGCGGCGATGGCGGTGCCCAGATCCCAAGCCACCCTCGGGGAAAAGCCTCCGCCTGCGGAATAAATGAAATACTCGAACACCAGCACCACCAGCAGCGCACCGATGGGGTCGTTGATGATGGCTTCCCACTTGAGATAGGACGCGACACGACGCGTGAGTTTCGCTTGACGCAACAGCGGCAGAATCACTGTTGGTCCGGTGACCACGATGATGGCGCCGAACACCGTCGCCACCGGCCAGGACAAGTCGCCGACATAATGCGCGGCAAGACTGTAGAGTGCGAAACTGATGGGCACGCCGAGGTACACGAGCCGCCGCACGCCGATGGCGGCGTGTTGCAACTCATGAAAACGCAGATTCAACCCACCGTCGAACAGCACGACGGCTACTGACAGACTGATGATGGTCTCAAGCGCATGACCAAACTGCAGTCCGGGCTGCAGCAAGTGCAGTCCGGGTCCCACCACCAGACCGGCAATAGTCAGAAGAATGATGGCCGGCAGTTTGCTGCGCCAGGCCAGCCATTGCGTGGCCACGCCAAGCACCAGGATCAGAGCAATTGCGCCTGCAAGATCAATGTGAAAGTCGGCCAACAGATTCACGGCTTTTGTCCAGGGCGAAGCGTGCGAGTATCATACTGGTTTTGAACGCCGGCTCATCCCGCAATGAACCGCAACTAACCCAAAAGTG
>JBOIAY010000208.1:0-9473 GCA_050739255.1 Gammaproteobacteria bacterium | reverse complement strand
GTCAATCAACCAAATGGCTGAGTGGTTATTCCTGGCTGCGCACCGGGCCTGCGGACGATAATCTGGCTGCCGACAGTCTGCTCAAACTCTACTATCCGGGTGCGTCGGCCAAGGCCAAGCAGGAAATGGCGATGTTTCGCAGGCTCAATCAATGCGGCGCCTGCCACCAAGCCAACCGGCCTGTGCCGACCACCACGGCGAGCAGTGGACTTGCGCTTTCGGAGACCGACGCGCACGGTTTCTTCCAGCCCATCACGGTGCTGACCGACTCCATGACCGTGGTCAACGATCGGCCCTGGGATTTGAATGCCGACGATCCTTACATCACGGTCTGGTGCGGCAATGACAAAGCCGAGCTGACCACCAAGGGCGATTCCTACCGACGCTATACCTGCCCGGGTAATAGCGCACCTGTCGGCAAGCTCGACATGGCGGCAGCACTGAAACACAAGGACCGCCACGCGCTGAAAGTGTGTGCAGCCAGGAAATACCTTTACCAGCACATGGACCAGAAAGGGCGTGAGCCTTTCGCCAGCGGCTTCGCCGAGTGCGGGATCCGTTGATACGCTTACCGGGAACGCCACCTGATGTGCAGACCGTGCCGGGGCCAGGCTATATGAGGGTGGAGAAGAATGACTTGGTGGCAGGTAAACCTTGGCTTTACGTGGGTAATGTCTCGCAGCTTGCGATGACCGTCTATTCACCAACGGGAAAAATTTAGGCGTTGCGGTAGCGTCCCCGGTCGCGGCGCCCTGCCAATGATTGCCTCCCGCACCTGTGAGAAAGTGAACCTGACCCCGTTCTGGGAGTAGACTCGCCTGCTATGAACAAACCAAGACTACTCTACTTCGACGCCCCGGTGAGCCGCGGCGAAGAATGCCGCCTCGCGCTGCATCTCGCAGGTGTCGACTTTGACGATGTGCGTATCAAGCGGGACGATTGGCCTGCGTTAAAGGGGCAAACCCCATACGGGGCGATGCCTGTGCTTGAATTGCCTGGCCACCCGCCGCTTGCGCAAACCAACGCCATCCTTGTCTTGATCGGCCATCGCTACGGACTTCATCCGAGCGACGATTTCAAGGCCGCTCAACACGAAGCCATGATGCAGCACGTCGAGGATCTTCGTGCAACACTCGGGCCCACGCTGCGCATGGGCGACGTTGAGAAAAAGGCCGCGCGCGAAGCATTAGTTACCGGCTTCTTGCCAGCGTGGGCCAGTGCTGCGGAGCGCAACATCGTGGCGGGGCCGTTTTTTGCCGGCGCAAAAATCAACGTGGTCGACCTCAAACTTTACAAAGCCGTGCAATGGCTCGGCAGCGGCAACATTGACCATATTCCGGCGACGATTTTTGCTGGTTACCCCAAACTGACAGGCGTGTATGAAGCTGTGCGCAACCATCATGGCGTGAAGTCTTGGTACGCAAGGCCCTGACTAGCTCAGTAATTCGAACGGCAAAAACAAGAATCGGATTGCATTTTCTGTGTTGCGCTGATGCTTCCGGGATAAGTCTATCCTGGGAAAATAGTGACAGGTTCACATACGCCACAAATAATCGGGGACAGCCCACGGTTTATCGCATGAAGCCTTGAAATCTCCGTTCCAGCGCTACAGCAGCGCGCCGACTGGTAGCAATCGACTTTTAACCAGTGCCTGACCTTGAAATTCGCCCTGCGCGCCGGCATTTCTGAGTAGTCGTTATCACACCAGCCCGCCCGCGAACGGCTCTGCAAAACAAGAGGTTATTGCCATGAGCAAAAGATCCGATTACGTTCCACCCAAAGTCTGGGTATGGGAAAAACCCAACGGCGGTCGTTTCGCCAACATCAATCGTCCGGTGTCCGGACCTACGCATGACAAGACGCTGCCGGTGGGCAAGCATCCGTTGCAGTTGTACTCACAGGGCACGCCGAATGGCCAGAAGGCCACGATCATGCTGGAAGAGTTATTGGCAGCCGGACACCAGGGCACAGAGTATGATGCTTGGTTGATCCAGATCGGCGAGGGCGACCAATTCTCTAGCGGTTTTGTCGAGATCAATCCGAATTCAAAAATACCGGCGATGGTGGACCGTAGTGGCCCCAACCCCATCCGTGTGTTCGAATCCGGTTCCATCCTGATGTATCTCGCGGAAAAGTTCGGCGCTTTCCTGCCCACCGGCACGGCCGCACGGGCTGAATGCCTATCCTGGCTGTTCTGGCAAGTGGGCAGCGGCCCTTATGTGGGTGGCGGCTTCGGCCATTTCTACAAGTATGCGCCGGCCAAGATTGAATACGCCATTGACCGTTTTGCCATGGAAGCCAAGCGCGAGCTGGATGTGCTGGACAAACAGTTGGCAAAACATGAATACGTGGCGGGCGACACCTACACCATCGCCGACATCGCCGTCTGGCCGTGGTACGGCGGCCTGGTCCGGGGCAAGCTCTATCACGCCGCCGAGTTCCTGTCGGTACAGGATTACCGGCACGTACTGCGCTGGGCGGATGCAATCGCGGCACGCCCAGCGGTGCAGCGCGGCCGCATCGTCAACCGGACTTCGGAAGACGGCACCAAAGTACTGCGGGAACGTCACGATGCAGCGGATTTCGACGCGATTGCACCAGACAGCTCAGCACGGAAATCGGCTTGAATATCTTTTTGACAACGGTCAAGACAACAGCCCGGCGTTAGGGTCACGCCAAGAATATAATATGGGACAGATTGAATCGGTCCTGTTTCGGGGAACTTCGGCCGGATAGTACAAGTCGGAATTCAGGATAATATGGGTTTCAGGCAACACTAATACACCGTCTGAACTCGAAGTCATTACACAGGAGAATCCCATGAAGTGTCTGGTTTACACCTGCCTGCTGCTTGCGCTCGCACCCCTGGCTGCCTCGGCGGCTGCCATGCCGATCCAACTGACGGACTACCGCGCGCTAGTGCGCATCGACTCGCCGCGGTTTTCACCGGACGGCAAGCAGATCGCATTCCTGACGGTCCGCTCGGACTTCGTACACGACCGCTACGATGCGACGCTGCGTGTGATGGATACCGCAGGCGGCAACCCGCACGCTTTGGTGAGCGGGATGCGCGACCTGAAGATGCCGCGCTGGTCGCCGGATGGCAAGACCCTGGCGTTCACGGCCAAGGTAGACAAGCGCAAAGCTCAGATCTATACAGTGTCTGCCTCGGGCGGCACGCCGGAGGAACTCAGCGATGCGGACAACGGCGTGCAGCAGTTTTCCTGGAGCCCGGACGGCAGCATCATCGCCTATGTGACGCCGGACGATTCGCCGCTGAGCACGAAGGACCGGCGCACCCACCATGATCTCTTCACCATCCACGACGACGATTACTTGATCGACAAACCGGCCGTGCCCTCGCACATCTGGCTGCTGGCTGTAAAGAGCAGCAAGGCACGCCAGTTGACGCATGGCGATACGAGCGTACTGGAAGCCGCACCGCCGTTCGGCGGAGGTGTCTCGGCGCCCGCGTGGTCGGCAGATGGGCATTGGATCGTGTACACCCAGCAGGCCAATGCCAACGACAGCGATTCCGATCGTACGCGCATTGTGGCGGTGAATGTGGCGAGCGGCGACGTGCATCCGATCACGGACAAACTCAGTTATGAGTACACGCCGCGCTTTGCACCACGGGGCGATGCCATCGCTTATCTATATATACACGGATCGGGCGCGGTCAGCGATATGGATTTGTTCGTGGGCTCTGCCACGGGCAGTACGGCCCGCGACATCAGTGCAAATCTTGACCGCAACCTGCTTGCCGATTTCGCCTGGCTGCCCGATGGCAGCGGCTTGGTAGTGTTGGCCGATGACCACGTCGGCAGCAAGCTCTATATTCAGCCGCTGCACGGCCAGGGCCATGCGCTCAATCTGGACGACTTGAATCCGCTGAGCGTCGCCGTTTCTTCGACTGGCGCAGTAGCGGTCGTCGCTGACAGCGCCACGCAAGCACCGGAGCTGTATCTGCTGCGCACCGTGGACGGCAGCAGCCCCACGCGACTCACCGATTTCAACAGCCGGTTTGCTTCATATACATTGCCGCGCAGCATCGAAGTGCAGTGGCGCGCACCGGACGGACAGCTTAACGACGGTATCCTGACCTATCCCAACGGCTACACATCCGGCAAGCGCTACCCGCTGGTGGTGTACAGCCACGGCGGCCCGGAAGCCTCATCAAGCGAAGGCTTCGATACCAACGAGATCGGCCCGCTGCGCGATTTGTTTGCGGCAGACGGGTACTTGGTGTTCGAGCCCAACTACCGTGGCAGCGACAATCTGGGCAACGCGCACCTGCACGCAATCTACCGCGATCCTGGACACGGTCCTGACAGCGACGTGATTTCGGGCATCAAGATGCTGGAAAAGCAAGGCATCGTGGATGAATCGCGCATCGCCGCGGTCGGCCACTCCTACGGTGGTTACATGACGGCCTGGTTGATCTCTCACCAGCACTTCTGGCGCTGCGCAGTAGTGGCCGACGGTGCAGTGGATTGGACCGAGGAATACGAACTCTCCGCCGCCGGCAACCTGGCCTGGACGCGCGACTCGCTCGGCGGCAGCCCGTGGGACAAGGACAGCGCCGCGCTGTATCGCAGCGGTTCACCCATCACCTATGCCGACCAGATCATCACGCCGACGCTGATTCTTTCGGGCACCGACGATACCACCGTGCCAATCACCGAGTCGTTTGCGCTCTATCACGCGCTCGCCAGTCGGAACGTGCCGGTGAAGTTCATCGGCATCCCCGGCGCGCACCATTCGCCGCAAGACCCGGTGCACCGCGAGCTGTACTACGGCGCGATCAATAAGTGGGTCGTCAAGTACCTCGGCTCCTGGACGAGACTTGCACCTCGATCACCATGAAGCGTTGATATTTCCGCTCTCAAGAATGATTAGGGGTAGATCACGGTTTTACATTATCTATCTGGAGTGCGCATGGCTGCCGATGAAAATCTTTCCTTCGAAGGCGGCTGTACCTGCCGCGTGGTGCGCTATCGCATGACCAGCAAACCGCTGTTCGTGCATTGCTGTCATTGCCGCTGGTGTCAGCGCGAAACCGGGGCGTCGTTTGCACTCAACGCCATGATCGAAGCGGAGCGTGTAATTCTGTTGAAAGGCGAAGTAGAGGTCGTCAACACACCGTCAAACAGCGGGAAGGGCCAGAAGATCGGCCGCTGCCCGAGGTGCCAGATCGCGCTGTGGAGCAATTATGCGGGCGCCGGCGACGCCATCCACTTCGTGCGCGTTGGCACCCTGGATGAGCCGGATCGTTTCCCGCCAGACATCCACATCTTTACGTCTTCCAAGCAACCCTGGGTTGTGCTTCCGCAAAATACACCCGCAGTTCCCGAGTATTATGATCGCAATGTCTATTGGCCCAAGGACAGCCTTGAGCGTCGGGCTGCTTTGCTGGCCTCGCTATCCAAGAAGTCCGTCTGAACTAAAGTTGGATTATCGGGTTACGTTCCACGAATTCGGCCTATATTGCGAAACGGTGCCAAGAAGAAAGGTCGAAGCGAGATGCAATAGGTTGTAGTATCTGTACACAATGGTTATCAAAAATGCTGGAGGGACTGTAGTTTATTCGTCATACCCGCGAAAGCGGATATCCAGGTTCTTGATAGTTCTAGATTCCCACTTGCGCGTGAATGACGGAATCGGATTGAACAGGCTTCCTGAGAATACCAGATGGCGGCAGCGTCACGTCTCGGTAAACAGATTTCGGAAATCATTACTGCCCTGGATCAGGCAGATATCCGGTTTGCGCTAATTGGCGGGCTGGCGCTGGCTTCGTACAAGGTGATTCGCGCGACCCAGGATATTGATTTGCTGGTGGATACGAGTGAATCCGACAAAGTGGATGCAGCACTGACAAAGCTGAGGTATCGTTGTCTGCACAGAAGTTCGGATGCCGGAAATTACTTGCGAAGTGACGAGCGTGTTGATTTACTCTATGCAAGCCGCGAAATCTCAAGGCGGCTATTGGCTGGTGCGATCAAGCGGAAAACCTCATTTGGAATGCTGCCGGTCATTGGTCCCGAAGGGCTGATCGGGTTCAAATTGCAGGCATTGGCCAATGACCCGCGCCGCACTTAGGACAGGATTGATATTCGGGAATTGCTACGCGTCAATCGCGCCACATTGAATATGGACGAGATTCGGGATTATTTCCGGTTGTTCCACCAAGAGGCGTTGTTGGATGAAATCCTTCAGGAAATTGGCTGAGCGGAAATCGGCACTTCCATCCGTGCAAGTTATTGCGCGTGATGGCGGGCTGCCACGCACAACCGAACCGACACGCGACCCCTATGAATGGCTCGACGACCTGATGGCCGTGGTCGATGAACTGTGTCCCAGATGGCCTGAGCGTGACATTTTCTCGGACCAGAATTTATTTTTGCTCTGAAGAATCTCCAAAGGCAGAGCATTCAACGGATGAAGTATGCGGCGAGCATTCAAGAACCTGCTGGCAAAGCTGGAATGTGAAATCAATCATACCCAACCACTCGATGAAAGCTGTCAAGCCGTCACCCTCTGATGCCCAGCTCTCGCTGGATGGCATCGAAGCAGCGCAGCCAACCGACCGACTGTTTTTCGCAATTTTTCCCGACCCGGATACGGCGTCGAGCATCGCGGCATTGGTGCAGGCGTTGCATTGTGAGCATGAATTGCACGGCAAGCCGCTGCGGCCAGAGCGGTTCCATGTGACGCTGCATCATCTCGGCGATTACGTTGGACTTCCACAGGACGTGGTTGCGTCTGCAAAAGAAGTGTCCAACCGGGTCAAAGGGCCAATGTTCGATGTGGCTTTCGACAGTGTGTTGAGCTTTGAAGACGCTCTCGCAATTACCCCCTCGTCTTAAGCAATAGTGCAGACCTTCAAGCCTTGCAATCGCTCCGACGGAAGCTCGGTGAGCACATGGCGATTTCCGGTTTGGCACGCTTGGTAAAACGCGAGTTCACGCCACATGTTACCTTGCTGTATGGCAATAACGTAATGAAACCACAATCCATTGAACCCATCGGCTGGACGGTACGCGAATTCGTGCTGGTCCACAGTCTGCTGGGGCGGACGGAGCACCGTGTCCTCGAGCGCTGGCCGTTGCAACCTCCACCATAACGACTTGAATCAGTGAGGCCCGCACCACGAGCGCCCTTGGACTCATGGCCCGTCTGCGGGTAAAGTGCCCACTCCGCGCCGGGCGATCGGCCGGTTTCCCAACCTGTACGAGGAATTCCTGATGTTACGCACTGTGATGTTTACCTTTATCGGCGTGCTGGTCTTTGGCGCGTCAACCATGGCTTTAGCCAGCGAGAATACCTCCATGCTCCCGACCGATCTTGCCAAGACCAACCCCTTCTTTGCGCCCAGCACACTGCCTTTCCAGGCGCCGCCCTTCGACAAGATCACCGACAGCGACTATCTGCCGGCCATCGAAGCGGGCATGCAGCAGCAGTTGGCGGAGGTGCGGAAAATCGCCAATAACCCCGCGCCGGCGAGCTTCGAGAACACATTGGTGGCGCTGGAGCAGACCGGTCAGTTGCTCAACCGCGCAATGGGGGCGTTCAACGGTGTGAGTTCCGCCAACACCGATCCCACGCTGCAGAAAGTGCAGGAAGAGATCGCGCCACAGTTGGCCTCCCTGAACGATGCGATTTTCCTCAACGAAAAACTGTTTCAGCGCGTGGAAGCCATCTATAAGGAGCGCGTTCACCTCAAGTTGAATCCCGAGTCGCAGCGTCTGATCTGGTATTACCACCAGCAGTTTATCCATGCGGGCGCGCAGCTTCCCGAGGCCGAGAAAGCCAGGTTGAAGAAGCTCAACGAGGAAGAAGCCAGCCTGAGTGCGAAGTTCATGAATCAATTGCTGGCCGGCACCAAGGCGGGTGCATTGGTGGTGAGCGACAAATCCGAGCTGTCGGGTCTTTCCCAGGCCGAACTGGACGCCGCAGCCCAGGCCGCCAAGGCGCGCGGCCTCGAAGGCAAATGGTTGATTACATTGCAGAACACCACGCAGCAGCCGTCGTTGTCGCAACTGACTGACCGTGCCACTCGCGAGAAGCTGTTCGAGGCATCGTGGAACCGCAACGAGCGTCGCGACGCCAGCGATACCCGCGCCACCATCGCGAGGATCGCCCAGATTCGTGCCGAAAAGGCCAAGCTTTTGGGCTATCCCGATTTCGCAGCCTGGAGACTGACGGACCAGATGGCGAACACGCCGGCCAAGGTCAATGGCTTCCTCGACAAGTTAGTGCCCGCCGCGACCCGCAAGGCGCGTGAAGAGGCAGCAGAGCTTCAACAAATCATTTACAAGGACGGCGGCAAGTTCAAACTCGAACCCTGGGACTGGGAGTTTTACGCCGAGCAATTACGCAAGCAGAAATATGATCTGGATGAAAACGAGATCAAGCCGTATTTCCAGGTCTATCGCGTGCTGGAAGACGGCGTGTTCTACGCCGCGCATGAATTGTATGGCGTTAGCTTCATGCGGCGCACCGACATTCCGGTGTACCAGCCAGACGTACGCGTGTATGAGGTGTACGACAGCAATGGCAAACCACTGGGATTGTTTTATTGCGATTACTTCAAACGTGATAACAAATCCGGCGGCGCCTGGATGGACAACTTCGTGGTGCAGTCGAAGCTCCTCATTCAGCAACCGGTGATTTACAACGTCACCAACTTCACCAAGCCGGCGCCGGGTCAGCCCGCGCTCATCAGTTTCGATGATGTGGTGACCATGTTCCACGAATTTGGGCATGCACTGAACGGCTTCTTCGCCGATCAGGAATATCCGAGTGTGTCCGGCACCGCCACGGCGCGCGACTGGGTCGAGTTCCCGTCGCAGTTCAACGAGCATTGGGCCAGCGACCCAAAAGTGCTCGAGCACTACGCCATCAACTACAAGACCGGCAAACCCATGCCGAAGGAACTGGTGGACAAACTCCTCAAGGCGCGGGCGTTCAACATGGGCTACAACATGACTGAATTGGTAGCAGCGGCGGAACTGGATATGCAATGGCATTCGCTACCGGCCAGCGCGCCCTTGCAGAACGTGGACCAGTTCGAAACCGAGGCCTTGAAGCGCACGCATGTGTACATGCCGCAGGTGCCGCCGCGCTACCGCTCCACCTATTTCCTGCACATCTGGGCCAACGGCTACCAGGCCGGTTATTACGCGTATCTCTGGACCCAGATGCTGGCGGATGATTCCTACGAATGGTGTGTACGGCACGGCGGCCTGACGCGCACGAACGGCCAGCGCTACCGTGACCTGATCCTGTCGCGTGGCAATACCGAGGATTACGGCGAGATGTTCCGCGCGTTCTACGGACGCGATCCCGACATCGGGCCGATGATCAAGGATCGCGGCTTGCAGTAAACAGACATACAAAGGGCCGGCATGCTGCCGGCCCTTTTTCTGTGTGCCGAGCATGTATGACAGCTTGGGGGTGCAAGTCCCCTACCC